>CAXTUE010000229.1:0-7427 GCA_964247355.1 uncultured Ktedonobacteraceae bacterium
GGAGTGTTCTCATGAAACGTTGGCCTATCTCTCGTTTCCTCCTTTCGGGCGCGTTGGTTGTCCTTGTATGTTGTATTGGTCTAATGCCGCGTAGTGTGCATGCCCAATCTACCCGATCTGCCCTGTCAACGATTTACGGTTTACACGTATCGGGAAATCAGTTGCAGAATGGAAGTGGTGAGAATGTACGTCTGTTGGGCGTCAATCGTCCTGGCACTGAGTATAAGTGCGTCAACAATGCTGGCATTTTTGATGGACCCAGTGATGCAGCCTCGGTAGATGCAATGGCAAGCTGGCATATTAATGCGGTGCGTGTTCCATTGAATGAGGATTGCTGGCTCTGGCTCAATGGAGCACAGAGTAGCCCTGATGCCGGAACGGTATATCAGCAGGCGATCATTGATTATGTGAATCTGCTCAATTCTAAAGGGCTGATTGCTATTCTTGACCTGCATTGGAGTGCCCCGGGTACTCAAACCGCGCTTGGTCAGCAACCGATGCCGGATGCGGATCATTCTGAAGATTTCTGGTGGTCGGTTGCCTCAACCTTTGGAAGTTATTCGGGAGTGATCTTCAACCTGTATAATGAGCCTGATACTGGTAGCAATAGCGGTCCGTGTTGGAAGTCTGGAAGCTCCGCCGCATCCACAGCTCCTTGTGCCAACATTAATTTCGCGGTTGCTGGTATGCAGACACTCGTAACCAAGGTACGGCAGGCTGGTGGCAAAAACGTTATCATGCTAGATGGTTGGGGCCAGGCCAACTACATCGGCGATGTGTTGGATAATTTGCCCAGTGATCCAGACAACAACCTGATGATCTCGGCACATGTCTATAACAATTCTGGCTGTGCGACGACCGACTGCTTTAATTCACAGTACATCCCTGTTGCCCAAAAGTTACCACTGGTCCTCGGTGAGATTGGTGAGAAAGATTGTCAACATGGATTTATCGATGGAGTGATGAACTGGGCCGATCAAAACAACATTGGCTATCTCGGCTGGGCCTGGGTCGTCAACGATTGCAGCTCGTTTCCATCGCTGATCAGCGACTATAATGGTACTCCCACGCCGTTTGGTATAGGCTTGAGAGATCACCTTGCCACACTCACATCCTAACAAATCATGGAGTGCTAAACAAAAATACCGTACAGGAGTAAAACACATGGGTGCAAAGGGCAAAAGCCCTTTGCACCCATGTGTTTTATCGCCAACCCAGTGCCTCAACAGGTAAAGCCGCCCGTAAAGCCTGTTCTTGATTGTCATAGCTGTGCGAACTGAGAAAGCGGTAGCGTAAACGCAGGTGTCCACGTTGACTGATCGGAAAATTCGTGTGCCAGTAGTTGTTCACCGGCATAGAGGCAAGAAAGCCGTTCCATTGCCACTCCTTTGTTTCCCAGTGATTAAAGTTGATTGCATTGGGCATAACCAGTGGCGCATCCAGTGGGAGCCAGTACAGTCCCTGACCATTTGGAGCCTGTAAGGAAGCCGCTCTTTGAATTGTGTAGTAGGCAGAGCATGTTCCTGGCAGTTGACCCCCTGTTTCATGACTTCCTGGCTGGAAGAAGCCGCCTCCCGTTTCGAGCAGGAGATGTTCTTGCTGTAAGGCAAAAGGAAAGGCAACATAAGCCGCTTCGGGTAGGTCGCTCCATACCTTTTCCCACGTCAATACAAGCTCTACCAATGGAAGTGCATGATACAGTCGCCAGGAGGTCTGTAACTGGCCTATAGTTGGCGCGGCACCACTGATGCTGAGTTCATCAAAGACAGGTCCTGTAATGCGAGTAGGATGAGAAGTCGTGGAGAGCACGGTACGCTCAAAGACAGGACCCTGTGGCATATCCTGTAAAAGCTTTTCGCCTGCTACGTCAAGCGCGATGAGTCGGGCTTCGTTGCTGATAGCCGCTCTGCCGCGTGGATGAATAATGTGCTCATGAACAATTTGTCCGAAACCATACTCCTGTTCTCTATCGACCCATTCGCGCCGGGTTGCTTGCTCATACATATGTAAGAGAGAGCCTGTCGCGGGGTCGATCTCCAATTTCCAGGCTGCTGTCTCTAACCGTAGCGAGTGCTCTTCCTGAAGCATCGCCGGTTGTGTGTTCGTGTGTTCGACGAGGCTCAGAGATGTTATGGTATGAGGTTCTGTTAGAAGCGGCGTTGCCATGTATCTGGCAACTGCCGCGTCTTCGAGCTGAAATGGATACAGTGTTCCATCTTGATTTTTGAGCATCTGGTGTTGAGTGTCAAGCTGAAAATCTTCCACCGAGAAATGCACTGTATGTGTGCCTGTACCCGATGTGTGTGTACTGGTGTGTAGGTGCTTCACAGCATCCCAATCCGGCCATAGCTCATGAAGGGAGCGAGCCGCAGCTTCCGTGAGATAGAGATCGGCATGGTGATACATGAGTTCTTTATATATCTGCTGAAAAGTGTTGAGAGGAGAGGCAGGACGACCTGTGGTTGACCATGCACCAAAGGTATGCTCGAACGCTAGCCGCTCCTGCTCTAAGGCTTGCTGAAATAACGCTTTGGCTTTCTCCGATTGGCTCTGCTTCACCAGTGCCTCTATATCGAGGCGTCTTCTTTGTGTGCGTCTTGCCATCGCAATAGCGGCTGTCTCAGATCCTAGTCCATGTGCCCAGTAATCAGGCCACGCTACTTGATATATGGGGTATGTGTCTCGCTCCATTTCTGGATAACGAGCCTGAAATGCTTTGAACCATTCGCTTACAGTGGTTGTGCGTATGCGAATATCTGTATACTCGCGATTCCATCGTGCGATAATCTTGCAGTAGCGATCATCAGGCGGTGAATTGTCCACAAAAAAGCCTGCTGTATTGAGTAGAAGCATATCGTAGGGATAGCCTGCCGATTGCAGGTGTTCGATATACAGTGGAACCTCTTCTCTCGCCCTTTCGTATAACTCATCAGCCGTCATACGATCAGTTTCAGTATAATACGTGCTTTTGTCGGCTCCGAAGTCTTTGATGCCTGAAAGCCCTAGAATGTTGCCAAGGTGGTAGTGTTCACCGAGCCAGTGCAGGACACGTTTCCCTCCTGGCCCTTGCCACCAGAACATTTGTGGAATGTGAAAGGGAATATCCTCTTTAAGATAGCCCTCTGGCGCGAATCTCTTCACCTGATAATGGACGCTACCACGTTTGCCTAGTGGGTCTGTAGCACTATCAAGGTGGATATGGCTACAAAAATAGGGAATATTGAGTTCCGATAAGATATCTGCCGTAGCCCAGGGCCAACCATTGATATCACTATGAATGGCAGTTTGCAAGGGTAGAGCATGTTGGCGACAATAGGTAGTCGCCAAGTCAAGGCTACGGCGGTATGCGTCAGCATCAATACCATCAGTAAAATGCAGGTACGCGCCAGTAATCTCGATTTGCCCTGACCTGACATACTGTTGTACCTGCCAGAAGGTTTCACATGTCCACTTGAAACGTTGCTCCTCTGGCTCGTGTTCAGTCTGCCGACAAAAATCAAGTACGCGATCATAGAAGTCCAGGTACATCTGTCCAATAACTTCTTGCGGATGTGTGTATCCAATATCAGTATGAGCAGTCTGCATGATGTACAACGTGAGAGGTTGAGTCATGAACTTCGGAAAACCCTTTCTGCATACCTTTGATAGCTTCTAATTGCTTCAATGGTAAGCTTATAACGTTGATATATCAAGTTGGTTATAACAACATACTATTAGGTATTTACCCTTACTGTCAAACATCCAACCAATTACTTGACAGAAGCAAATAATTAGTAAATAATTATAAAATATAGTTGCTTTTGTCAAGTAAAGGAGACCGTTCTATGTCTGTAAATACTCTTGAGGAGAAGGTGAATGCTGTCCGCCATTTTAATCGTTTCTTTACACGCCAAATCGGTGTTTTACGCGAAGGTCTTCTGCATAGTCCCTACTCATTGACAGAAGCGCGCATCCTATTTGAACTTGCCCACCGGAACTCTCTCACCGCCTCTCATATCAGACGTGAGCTTGGACTGGATGCTGGCTATCTCAGTCGCATTTTAGCACGTCTTGAACAACAGGGGCTGATTGAGAAGGTTCGCTCGGATGACGACGGTCGGCAACGCCTGCTCCATCTTACCTCGGAAGGACGTAAGGTAGCGACGATACTAGACCAGCGTTCAGGCGAAGAAATAGCCGAAATGCTCAGTGATCTCGATGAAGAGAACCAACAGCGTTTACTCAAGGCAATGCAAGCTATCGAAAACACGCTGACAAAAGGTCTAAAGTTTTCTGAACCTTTTTTTCTACGTCAAAATGAGCCGGGTGATATGGGTTGGGTGACATATCGCCACGGCGTTCTCTACACACAAGAATATGGTTGGGACGCAAGTTTTGAGGCATTGGTTGCTCAAATCGTTGCCGACTTCATCAACAACTATAATCCCACGCGTGAGCGATGTTGGATTGCTGAGATGAACGGCGAGATCGTCGGCTCTGTTTTTGTCGTGCAGAGCAGCGAAATGGTCGCCAAACTGCGACTCCTTCTGGTCGAACCAAAGGCACGGGGTCTCGGACTGGGAACGCGTCTTGTCGAAGAATGCATCTGTTTCGCCCGGCGCTGCGGCTACCAGAAGCTTATCCTCTGGACGAATAGCGTTCTGATAGAGGCACGTCACATCTATCAAAAAACGGGCTTTACGCTGACGGAACAGGAGGCACATCATAGCTTTGGGCACGACCTTACCGGCGAGACGTGGGAGCTTGTACTCTAATACACTTTAGAGGGCCTGCTTTTCCTCCATTAATGCTGTAGCGCGTGTCATGGCACGTCTCGCAACAGGAGTAGATAGCACCATCGAGGTCGTAATATTTCCTTGATCTGAAAGATGGTCAATGAGCGACTCAAGATGTTCTACCGATGAAGCCATGACCTTGATAATCATCGAATCACTGCCTGTGACGCGGGCACATTCCAGAACTTCTGGTATATCTTGAACAGAGGCCGTAAAGCGCGTACAACGGTCGCCAGGAAAGGTGCTCATGCGAATAATCGCCGTAATCGGAAAACCAAGCTTGCTGCGATTAATTTCCGCATGATAGCCACTGATGATACCAGCATCTTCCATGCGCCGTACGCGCTCCGCTACTGCTGGTGCGGACAGCCCGACGCGTTGTCCAAGCTCTGTATATGAAAGCCTTGCATCTTCCTGTAATGCCTCTAAAATATGCCAACCAGCACTATCTAAAAGCTTCTCAGTTTCTAAAGTCATAAAGCGATTTTCCTTTGTTATGCTAAATAATTTCGCGATATACCTTTCTTTTCTCCTTCATTATAGCACATTTTTACCGTATACTTAAACCATACGAACCAACACTAAGGAAGCGTATGGCTCGCAGAAAAATCGTATAGACGCAAGGAGAAAAGCCATGTTGTTCGTCATTATTGTTATCGCGTTGTTTATTGTTTTGGATGTAGCCGCTATGCACTGGGGTGCTGATAGCAGGGAAAGTATCAGTAGTCGAGAGTGGGAACGCCGAGAGCACCAGGAGACGTTATTCGCCAAACAGCAGGCGTAGCCCTGCAATGCCTTGCAGAGTAAATGTCTCATTCTTACTATAAGCCCCGTAGAGCAGTTGTGCGAAAGGACCGTAGTGCAGATAAAAATCTATGCGTTGCCAGAGCGCAGAATCAACTGTGTTCTGGTAGCGCATCAATACCTGCTCTACAAATTGCTTCCCTCCAACCCAGTGCAATCCTACAAAGTCAATTGCAGGATCACCAATAGTCACGTCGCCCCAATCAATCACTCCTGTAAGCACACCTCGTTCCAGCCCACAAAATATGTGCTCCCCCGACAAATCACGATGTATAAGCTTTGGTTGGAACGTAAATAGAGTTTTGTCATTCAAAAAATTTTCCCATAAACGCTCTGACTTTCCGCGTAGTTGAGCATCTAGCGAAGGAAACACGCGCTTCTGAAGCTCTATATAACGCTCCTGATATATTTCTTTCCATAACACAGCCGTATGTTCTTGCACACCAGACTGAGTTGCTTCAGTAGTCGAAAAACTATGTAACTCGTTTAGAAACATGGCTAATGCTGGTGCGAGTGCGAAAAGTTGTCCTTGCGTGATATCAGGATTATCTAATGCGCGACCTTGTATCTTTCGATATCCTACAAACGTATAGGGATAGTTTTCGTTACCCTGTCCGATATACGCAAAATGCGGAATGGGCGTTGAAAGCGTTCGTTCAAGCACCGGCAACAGACGTATTTCTCTCTGCAACGGTTCTATTACATCATCGCGCATAGGAAAGCGAAAAATTAGTTCGTCATTGACCTCCAACACAAAGCTATCCCATCCTTTTGTGATGGGCTTGACGGTCTGAATTATTAAGTGTGAAAACTTTTGTCGAATCAGGGTTGTGTATAGATCAACATTCAAATAACGCCACTCCTTTTGTTATCCTCTGGGTGGTCCACTATGAATACGTTCTTGAAAATCCTCCAATCTCCAGCTAAGCCCTTCCTCTACCCACCATGTTGCGCCTGCCTCCGCAAAAGGTTGCACAATAGCCGCTCCCTGCTGTCTATTAGTTGGTGTCTCGCCGCTCATGATTACATCAAAAGGAGCATTCGAGGTTCTATGCTCTTGTAGGTAAGCGAGACAGTCGCGAAAATCTTCGACGGTGAGCCATTTATGTTTCTCTACGTTAATAGATTTAAGGCACATACCGTCCCATTGTGCGGCGCGTCGAAATGGTGCGCGATACGGCCAACCTCCGGCAACCCAGAGAGGAATGCGAGGCGTTTGGACTGGTTTCGGCAAGAGAGCTATTGAGTTGAGTGTATTATAGCGTCCCTTATACGAAAAGTCATTTTCAGTCCACAGGCCAGCAAGAATTTCCAGGCCCTCATCCAGTTGCTTTGCTCTCTCTACTAAACTAGTTTCCTCAGAGAATGCTGCGAATGTCTCTTCCGAATGTCCAAGACCTACTGCACATATAACTCTTCCCTGTGAAAGTTGATCGAGATTTGCAAGTCTTTGCGCCACAAGATATGGTCGGTGACGGGCGAGTGGAGTTGCCAGTACACCAATGCGTATGCGCGATGTTTGAAGCGCAATGGCAGTTAAGGCAATCCATGGATCAATAGCAGCAGTAGCTTGAGGTAGAACGTCCCAAATAAAGAAGCCATCCCATCCTGCCGCCTCTGCATCTACCGCTAACTGCGCAAGTATTCTTGCGTCTGCATATTCGCCGGTTGTAGGAACATCGAGTCCAAACTTCATAGAGAAACCTTTTTTCTGATAAAGGAAGTATCCGTTTCTCTATATTCTAACCTTCTATTAAGACATCTTCTGTCATGTTTGTGTAAGAACCCAATAATTATGCGTTTTGATGAAATATTATGCATATGCTGGAGGTAGGGACCGTATTCATA
>CAXTUE010000230.1:0-7419 GCA_964247355.1 uncultured Ktedonobacteraceae bacterium
AGTAACATTGGTTGTGCTTGCAGCATCACGTTGGAGTGCGCCGCTTACACCCATTGTAAATATCAGTCTTTCTCCTCTGATGTTGCCAATTTATGCGGGCTATTCCCTTCTGCGTATGTTGCTTGCCTATATTCTTTCTCTACTTTTTACATTGGCATATGGACATATTGCGGCAACGCAACCACGTGCGGAACGTGTGATGGTTCCTCTGCTCGATATATTGCAAAGTATTCCGATCCTTTCCTTTTTGCCAGCCGTTGTGCTGGCACTGGTTGCGGCATTTCCTCACTCGAATGTCGGTCTTGAGCTTTCAAGTGTTCTGCTCATTTTCACCAGTCAAGCGTGGAATATGACATTCAGTTTTTATCACTCAGCGCGTACGTTGCCAGCAGACCTTAAAGAGTTTGCGGCGGTCGCGCGGCTGCGCCCGTGGCAACGCTTTTTAAAGTTGGAAGTTCCTTCTTCAATGATCGGGCTTATCTGGAATAGCATGATGAGCTGGGCTGGAGGCTGGTTCTTTTTAATGGCCTCGGAGCAGTTTGTATCGGGGGATCGTTCTTTCCAACTTCCGGGCCTGGGATCATATTTGCAATTAGCAGCCAATGCAGGC
This sequence comes from uncultured Ktedonobacteraceae bacterium, assembly GCA_964247355.1. Classification (GTDB taxonomy): domain Bacteria; phylum Chloroflexota; class Ktedonobacteria; order Ktedonobacterales; family Ktedonobacteraceae; genus JBBQVS01. The sequence continues at coordinate 611 of CAXTUE010000230.1, forward strand.
GATACACGTGCTTTATTGCTTGGTTTATTCACGTTGATTGCTCTGATTGTCCTGCTTGATTTTTTATTCTGGCGTCCTCTTGTTGCATGGGCCGATAAGTTTAAACTTGAGCAAAACAGTGATGCGGACCCGCCAACTTCGCCAGTATTAAACCTTTTGCGTAGCTCAGCATTGGTTACAACGCTCAATCGGCGTGTGTTTCGCCAGTTTGGTACTGTGTTTGCACGTATACTCAATCGACTTCAACCGCTATCTGATGCAAGCGTTGGGCCAGGGTCAGGTAACGCTCGGAATAGAGTGGTATATAGAGGTATTCAACTTCTTCTGAGTCTCTTACTACTAGCAGTGATACTTTATGGTGTCTGGAGCACTGTAACTTTGCTTCTTCATGTAGACCTCGTGACATGGGGACGGTTAGTATTGGCGGCAGCAGTAACATGGGGTCGTACACTGGTCGCGCTAGCAATTGGAGTAGTCTGGACCGTGCCGCTTGGTGTAGCGATTGGTACGTCGCCACGATGGTCAAGACGTTTACAACCAGTTGTCCAGGTTATTGCATCGATACCCGCTACCGCATTCTTTCCAGTTCTACTGCCAATTCTCGTCGCACTACCTGGTGGCCTATCATTGGCTGCAATTGTTTTGATGCTTCTCGGTACGCAGTGGTACATTTTATTCAATGTTATCGCGGGTGCTATGGCGATTCCTAGTGATTTGAAAGAGGCAACCACTATTTATCATGTGACCACATGGCGTCGGTGGCGCACGTTAATTTTGCCATCTATCTTCCCATACCTGATAACAGGATTATTGACGGCCAGTGGTGGGGCATGGAACGCGAGTATTGTTTCTGAATTTGTACAATTCAACAACAAGACTGTTACAACTACTGGCTTAGGGGCTGAAATCGCGTCAGCCGCAACCACTCAAAATTATCCTGCATTGCTGGCCGGAACATTGCTGATGGCAGCCGTTGTCGTTGCTATCAATAGCATACTTTGGAAACGTTTGTACGGGCTGGCCGAGCGGCGTTTTACATTAGGATAAGAAAAGGAAAAACTTTGCTATGGCAACGATAGTTACATCGCAATCCTCGGAGAATACACAGACGCGAGAGATATTGTTGGAGGCACGACATGTCAAGAAGGTATACGAGGCTGAGGGCAAGCAGAAGCAGGGAACGCGTCCGCCACTTGTACTTGACGATATCGATTTACAGATTGCTGCGGGCGAGTTTGTGGCTTTGCTTGGTCCCTCTGGCTCAGGCAAATCGACACTGCTACGCATTTTAGCAGGTCTGCTTCGTCCAACAACAGGGCAGGTGTACTTTAAGGGTGTGGAGCAAAATGGTGCAAACCCGCATCTGGCAATTGTCTTTCAGTCCTTTGCATTGTTTCCCTGGCTCACTGTACTACAAAATGTGGAGTTGGGTTTAGAGGCACAAGACTTGTCCCGTACACAACGTCTTAAACGGGCTTTAGCTGCTATTGACACCATCGGCCTGGATGGGTTTGAAGATGCGTATCCAAAGGAGCTTTCCGGCGGCATGCGTCAGCGCGTTGGCTTTGCACGTGCGCTGGTAGTTGAGCCGGAGTTACTTTTCATGGATGAACCATTTAGCGCACTTGACGTACTTACATCAGCAAATCTGCGCAAGGAGTTATCGCGTCTATTGCTTGAAAGTAAGATTCCTACACGGGCAATTGTCATGGTGACACACAATATTGACGAGGCTGTCAGCATGGCAGACCGTATCCTGGTGTTGGGGGCCGACCCAGGGCATATTCGTATCGAATTAAAAGGGCTGCCAGTAGAAAAGCGTAACGCAAAAGATGAGGACTATACGCGCACAGTAGACCTTATCTACCGTATTATGACAAGTCCACACACTGATATTGAGACACTTCTTCCGAAGGAAAACGCTCATGTGCGGCAAGAGCGTGTTGCTGCCGCAAGGCCTACCCGTCCCTATCAAACACTACCTCATGTGGGAATTGGCGATATCACAGGACTGATCGAACTTGTATATGCAAAAGGTGGGCGCGAGGACCTGTATCAATTAGGGCGAGACTTGCAACTGGAAGTAGATGAGTTGCTTCCACTTGTTGATGCAACTGACCTGCTCAACTTAGCTGATCCGCATGAAGGCGATCTTGTGTTGACCGATATTGGCAAGCACTTCGCGGAGGCAGGGGTGCTCGAAGAGAAACAAATCTTCCGTGAGCAAGCATTGCAGCGTGTCGGTATGCTCAATCGTATTGTTGACGATTTACGCAATGCACCAGATCATATTGTTCCTGAAGAGAGATACTTAGAGCAGCTCAAGCAGCATTTTAGTGAGGACGAGGCGTGGTCGCAACTAGAGACCGTGATTGACTGGGGACGTTATGCTGAAGTTTTCTCTTATGTCGAGGACCGTGGAATTTTCCGCCTGGAAGACCCTGAGCTAGCCTGATAAGGGGAGTGACAGTTGACGAACTTTATTGCCTATATGTCCAAATTGGCAACACCTCAAGGGATAGACACATTCAACTTTGCGCTACGATTAGGTGCTGCACTACTCTGTGGTTCTCTGATTGGTATTGAGCGGCAGTACCGGCAACGGTTAGCAGGTTTGCGAACCAGTGCCCTGGTTGCATCTGGTTCTGCCTTATTTGTTTTAGTGGCTGCGTTAACTCCTGATGCGTCCAGCCCTACCCGTGTTGCAGCCCAGGTTGTATCTGGTGTAGGTTTTCTCTGTGCAGGTGTGATTATTCGTGATGGCCTTAACATTCGGGGCCTGAACACAGCAAGTACGTTATGGTGTGCATCGGGTGTTGGTGTACTGGCGGGATCAGGCTTTTATCTGCCTGCCGTGATAGGGGCGTTGATCGTCCTGATTGCTAATCTGTTTCTCCGACCTCTTGCCCGACAGATTAACTCGCAGCCAAAAGAAGTGGTTGAGGGGCCGGTTCACTATATTTTACGTGCAATCTGTCTCAGTACGCAAGAAAGTCATGTACGCTCATTGCTTCTACAAGCTCTTAGCACAAGAGCACTTACATTGCGTGCTCTGCAAAGTCAGGATACGCTTGATGGCGTAAAAGTGGAGGTCCGTGCTGACCTGATGCGCGACGGCCATGATGACGTGCTCTTGGAGGAAATAGCTGCACGGCTAAGCCTGGAAGAAAGTGTAAGTGCAGTACGTTGGGAGGTTGCTTCTGATGAAGGAAGTAATGGTCCAACATTGTTTGAGAGCAAAAGAAACGTTCAGGAAGTGGATACGATACAACAATAGGAGAGGAGCGAGTTATCGTGCAAAGTGCTATCGAACGCTGGCGTGAGATACTTGATACGCGTGCGAAACAAATGGATGCTGCCTATGCACGTTTGGGGCGGACGAGCGCGGACTTTTGGGAGCGTAGAGCCAAGAATTATTATCGCTCGACGAAGGAAACTATAGCCAGCGATCCGCTCTATCTCAAGTTGCGACAGGAAGTGACACGGGATACGACTCTGCTCGATGTGGGTGCGGGAACAGGACGTTTCGCGCTTGCGCTTGCTCCGTATGCGCAGCATGTTACCGCCATTGAGCCAAATGTCACAATGCTGGATTATCTCAAGCGCGATGCAATGGGCGAAGAACTGACTAACATATCTTTGCTCTATACAACGTGGCAAGATGCGCCACCTGATTTAGGCGCGGATATTGTTCTGTGCAGCCATGTACTGTATCCTATCTGGGACGTGGAAACGTTCATCACAAAGCTACGAGCTGCAACGCGTCACGCCTGTTACATTTATATGCGAGCAAGGCATTTCGATATGAGCACCAGTCCGCTTTGGCAGCACTTTCATGATGAGAAGCGAAAGTCGGCTCCGGGCTATATTCACGCGCTTGATGTGCTTTTCGAGATGGGCATCTATGCTGATGTTGAGGTTGTGCGTATGCCAGGGGTAATTAGTTATCCCTCGCTTGATGTAGCGACGGAGGAATTGCTGGAGCAACTCATTTTGCCCGACGATGAGCAGACAAAGAATGAGCTGCGGCAACTGTTAGAGAAGTGGCTTATAGAGCGAGACGGAGTATTGCTTCCGCCTGTTGATGCGCAGACATGCGCTATAATACGTATTATCCCTTAACAAAGAAATACAGATTATGTGCATCATTGTACAATGTTGTTACACACGCTCTGTATTTCCCCGTTATTTGAGGGCTTAGACGATTGCCTTATCCAGGTTCTTGAAGAAGGAGGCGAGCGATCCCTTTGTGAAGCTCTCGCCGATAGGGTTATTCGCAATGGCGACTGGGCCACTCAGATCAGCATTTGCGTCGTACTTAAGTACGGCACCATCAGCTTCGTCAAGAATGTTGATGGTGCTCTGGGCGTTAATTGAGCCGCCGGTACCCTGACGCTGTACTTGCAGTGTGAGGTTGTTTGGTTCCTGTCTCTGCGCAATGTTGACGATGACGCCGTAAGGTCCCTTTAACCCTGGAAGCGGAGTTGAAATGTTTGCTCGAATCTTGTTTGCATCGATGTATTCGACACTCTGGCAGCCTGGAATGCACGCTTTCAAGATTGCAGGGTTCAGAATAGCGTTGTAAACCTGTGTGCTTGAAGCCTTAAACTTATGTGAGCCATTCAATTTCATATCTAAATAATCCTTCTATGTTACTTAAAATAGAGAGACGCGTTCCGCGCTTTTCTGAGCAAGAATAGTATATGTCTATAGCTAATCAACGAATACGTTGAGGGACTCATTATATCGTTTTTGATTGTTGTTTGCAATACTACCCGTACTATTTACCTACAAGACTTGTCATTCAGCAAATAGATATATCACCCACACTACTTTAGGTACATCACCCAAATATGCTATCCACGAGCCTAGTTTGACAACGATATGCTATACTTTTCTCGTTGTTTCAAGTTGTGTCTTTGTATGTAAACAAGCAAGAATAAAGAGCATTTATATTAGGAAGAGTAGCTATGGCATCGTACGAAAAGCAGAATGTGCGTGGAAACTCATACTGGGAGGCTCGACTTATACGAGAGCGACAAAATATTTCGGAGTCAGTTGAACAAACCCTTGCCGATATGTCGTCCCTAGAGGAGTGGTCTAACGAACAGCAACACTACGATCCCACAAACCACTCTTCTACAGGTACTGAACTAGTGCCTCCGCAGATTAGCCTCCAGTCAAAGGTATTGCCTTCTGTTCGACCGGTCAGCTTTGTCCAGTCCGTCACGGCTGAAATAGCGGCACAAAAGGCTGCTGCGAAAGAGGTGGAAGAGCAGCAGAAGCCACAAAGTACAAATATATTAGCTCGCTTTGCGCAACGTTTCACTTCATCAATCGCAGCCATCATGCAACCCGACACATATACCTGGGAACCTACAGCGAGCAAACAGAGCGAGACGCCCCAAGAAAGACACCTTACTCCGCTTCCTCCGACTCATACCACTGTATCTGTTGAAAGGGAACAGGAATCTACAGTCATTGATGCAATTCCAGCAACACCTTCACAGCCATTGCTGCCACCAGTACAAAGTAAGCAGCGTTTAGCAGGTCATACTGCAAAAATACGATTACAAAATGCCCCAACTGCTAAAGCGACTCCGCACCTGAAAGAAGAGGGCGATGTTTATGCATGGAACAGAGAAACAAAGGAGCCTTTACGCGAACCGCTCACCGTCAATGTTCGCGTACGCGAAGTAGTACGAGATAGAGTTTCTGTCTCTTCGTCAATTCCAATGTCCGTGAGCGAGAAATTCCGGTCTCAGCAAGAAAAGCGTGTCGATGAAAGTACTGGTTGTACTACATTCTTTGGCAAGGGAAGCTTTGAAAAGGGGCAAGGGGAGCTAATGGTGCGAGATGTGCATACGATTGAGACGAGTGTTGTGCATGTTACCTTGACATCCAATCCGGGTCCGACACTTGTGCAATACATCTCGCTTCATCCAGAAGTTGGATTTACGCTACATTTGACTGCTCCTGCTGAAGCCAAGACAACATTTAACTATGTGTTATTTGTAGATGCGTCTGTTTCGTTATAGTGTTCCTTTGATCTCTTGCTGTAGACGGTTAAAGAAATTCGCCATGTAGTCATAGCGCTCTTGCGCCAGAATGCGTCCTGTTGGAGTTGTCATGCGTTCGGGAAGATTGCCAAACAGCAGGCGAAATTCGATACTTGGTGAGTAGTTGGAGCTACGGCGTAGGGTACGTACGGTCAAAGGATCGACTGGTTCAATAATGTCCGGCGGTAACTCCGAATAGATTTTCTGGTGATAGAGACCCGTGATGCAGTAGAGGCGGCCAATCCCGATAGCTCCAAGACAATCAATTTTGTCAGCATCATAGAGAATGCGTCCCTCCAACGTGGAAGGGATAATGCCTCCAGTCATGCGATGTTCACGAATGGCCTTTTGCACTTCTGGGATAGTGGATTGTGGAAACTGTGTGTTTGTGAGCAGTTCAGCCGCCATCTCAGCACCAATAACGGCATGATCGCCACCATGTCGATGTTCGCGTTCCTGCCCAATGTCATGAAATGCAACGGATGCCCAGATGATAGGTAGCTCACCACCCTCTTGTGCTTGCAGTGTATCGGCTAATGACATAACGCGTACGATATGATCGTAGTCGTGTGATGCATCACTTGCATCCTCACCGAGCATTGTTTTCTTAGCAAGAGCAAGGAGCCAAGAACGTAGGGAATTTACTTCATTCACTGAACACTATCGTCACTTTCTAAAATAGGGAGAGTAACGATAAAGCAACTACCTTCGCCATATTCGCCACTACTCTCGACGCGGATACTGCCAGAA
>CAXTUE010000231.1:0-7404 GCA_964247355.1 uncultured Ktedonobacteraceae bacterium
CTCCTCTGCTCTCCGCCCCAATCCTTTTTTGGGGCGGCGACAGGCTCTTTTACCCCGTTATCGCTCCCTCAGACGCCGACGCCACCAGCTTCACATATTTCGCCAGCACACCCTTCGTATACTTGGGTTCCGGCGCATGCCAGCCTTGCAGCCGACGCACGATCTCTTCGTCGCTAATCTCGATGGTGAGCGCGTTATGATCGGAGTCGATATTAATGATATCGCCATCCTGCACAATCGCAATCGGGCCGCCTACCTGCGCCTCTGGCGCGATATGACCCACGACCATACCATGTGTGCCACCGGAGAAACGGCCATCGGTAATCAAACCGACCGTCTCGCCATAGCCCTGTCCAACCAGAGCCGATGTAACCGCCAGCATCTCGCGCATACCTGGACCGCCCTTTGGTCCCTCGTAGCGAATGACCACCACATCACCATCGTTGATATGATGATTCATGATGGCGTCAAAGGTCTCTTCCTCTGAGTTAAACACCTTTGCCGGACCACGATGATTTGTGACCTTGAGGCCCGCAATTTTACACACTGCACCCTGCGGCGCAAGGTTGCCCTTGAGAATGACAAGTGGTGCAGTCGCATGTAACGGCTTGTCGAGCGGCGCAACAATCGTTTGCCCTTCGGAAAGTTCGGGCGCGGATTCCAGGTTTTCCGCCAACGTCTTGCCCGTCACCGTGAGCGCGTCGCCATTCAGATATCCTGCCTTGAGTAGAACCTTCATCACGGCCTGCACACCGCCAACGCGATCCAGGTCGGCCATCGCATATTTGCCGCCGGGTTTGAGGTCGGCAAGGTGTGGTACTTTACCGCCCGCACGTGTGAAATCGTCGATACCGAGCGGAATATCAAGTTGACGCGCAATCGCGATCAGGTGTAGCACTGCGTTGGTCGAGCCGCCGAGTGCCATCACAACCTTGATCGCGTTCTCGAATGCTGCCTGTGTGAGAATATGTTTTGCCGTGATGCCCTTCTCAATCATGCGTACAATCGCCTGACCTGATTCGTAGCAGTCCAGTATCTTACGTGCGGTCACGGCAGGCATCGACGAGCCGCCAGGAAGACACATACCCAGTGCCTCAATCGCGGAGGCCATCGTGTTCGCGGTATACATGCCGCCGCAGGAACCCGCTCCTGGAATCGCGCTCTTCTCAACCTCGTCTAATTGCTCGCGGCTAATCTTGCCCGCGCTGAACTGGCCTACCGCCTCGAAGACGCTGACGATATCCACATCCTGCCCACGACATACGCCGGGGAGAATAGAGCCGCCGTAGACAAACAGCGTTGGTGCGTCAATTCTTGCCAGTGCCATCAAACAGCCGGGCATGTTTTTGTCGCAGCCACCGATAGCAACCACGCCGTCGAAACGCTGTGCATTCGCCACCAGTTCGATAGAGTCGGCGATCACCTCGCGACTCGGTAGCGAGAACTTCATGCCCTCGGTACCCATTGAAATACCGTCGCTTATCGTGATTGTGCCGAAGGTCTGTGGTACGCCGCCGCCGACACGCACACCCTCGCGTACCTTTTCCGCTAGCTTATTAATGTGCGAATTGCACGGCGTAATCTCGCTCCACGTACTGGCAATACCAATCAATGGCTTAGAAAAATCCTCATCCGTTAAGCCAACCGCGCGCAACATAGAACGATTGGGAGCGCGAACCGCTCCCTCTGTAATCGCCCTACTGCGACTATTCAAATGCTTGGTAGAGGTTGAGGTCCCGTTTGTTTCTGGCATAATAAAATAGCTTCCTTTCTCTCGCTGAAATAATTTCTTCCGAGATATAGAGCATACCATCATTGGTACAGAGGAAAACACATCTTTGTGCGGATAGATAAGTTGTCGCTATTATACACGAATGGAGGTAGCGATAGAAGAGGGGCAGGGGTCTGTGTCACAAGACTCATGCATGAAACGTGTTCTAATTATATACATCTAAAGTAACTCAAGAAATTTCTTATAGACATCAAGGAGCTAGTCGATGGACACGATACAAAAAACAGATGCACCTTTGACGCTTCCACGGAGTACAGAGAGGGTTGATCCTGCGCAAGGCTCAATCCTTTTCATTGGTACTGCAACCGTGCTCTTACGTTATGCTGGCTTTACAATTTTGACGGACCCCAATTTCCTGCATCAAGGCGATCATGTTCACTTAGGTGGTGGTCTGACGTCGGCGCGTTTGACCAATCCTGCAATCGAGATGGACGCACTGCCGCCTATTGATTTTGTCTTGCTCTCGCACCTGCACGAGGACCACTTCGACCGCTTTGTCGAGAAGAATCTGGACAAGGGTACCATCATCGTCACGACGCCAGAAGCTGCCGTCTCTCTACGTCACAAATGCTTCACCATGCTAGAACCCCTGCATACGTGGGAGACCCTGACCGTCACGAAGGGCGACTACACGCTACGTATCACCGCTATGCCGGGCAAGCACGGTCCCGGCTTCATGAACTCCGTCTTGCCCTCCGTCATGGGCAGCATGCTAGAGTTCCAAAACAATACGGGCAACACACTTCTACGGCTCTACATCACAGGTGACACGCTGCTTCACGAGCACCTACAAGAAATTCCACAGCGTTATCCCGATATCGACCTTGCCCTGCTCCATCTCGGCGGTACGCGCATTTTCGGCATCCTCCTCACGATGGACGCTATGCAGGGGGTAGAGGCTATCAAACTCATCAACGCACGTAAGAATGTTCCTATTCACTACAATGATTACACTGTTTTTAAGTCATCGCTTGATGACTTCAAAGCACTTGTCGCTATGTCTAGTCTTGAGGACCGTGTTCACTATATGGAGCACGGCGGTACATACACATTTGAAGTACCGGAGAGCCGCCGCTAGCTCTTCCAATAAAAATGAGGCTGCTTGCTCACAAACAAGCAGCCTCATTTTTATTTACTATTATAAAAGGCTATTTTATTTAACCTTGACATATAACTATTATCTCTGGTAATATATTTTTAGAGATGTAAAAAATTATATTGTAAATGTTGAAATATGATGAGGTTCAGCATGTCACCTGAATTACATACACTGCCAATTCGAGCGATTGACTGCTTGAAACTTTGCTATAAAGCTGGTGAGCGTGGCGAGGCTATCACCACGTCGATTATGAAGGAACGCTTGCAGCCATTAGAGGCATCTGGGCAACTAAGCGATGCCAGCGTGACGCAGTTATTCAAATGGTTGAGCGAACGAGGCTATGTGCGCTACATTCCCTATCATGGTGTGGAATTGACTGAGACGGGGCGTGTCATGGCTACCGAACTTGTGCGTCGTCACCGTCTACTTGAACTCTTTCTTGTGCAGATCATGGGCTTTCCGCTCGACGCGGTTGATGCCGAGGCTGAACAACTTGAGCATGCCATTTCCGAAGCGTTCTTAGACCGCATGGACGCTCTACTAGACTATCCAACCGAGGACCCGCATGGCGACCCCATTCCAAATAAAGCTGGCAGTGTGGTAACTGCCGTCAGTGAACCGCTTTCAACAATCCAGCCAGGACAACAGGTAATCGTGCAGCGTGTCAGTGACGAGCAACCAGACTTGCTACGCTACCTTGCCGAACTTGGTCTCATACCAGGAACTCTGGTCACGGTCGAATCGGTAGCTCCTTACGGCGGTGTTTATACTATACGTATTGGAGAGCAAACACATGCCATCGGCGATAGTGTGACGCAAGCTGTGCTTGTGCGCCCTGTAACGCCTGAGACAACACATACATCAACATCACCCATGAAGACACAAGGAGAACGTTCTTGAGACTCTATTCGTCACCCCCGGTAGCATCAGGCTCATCAAAACGTTCTCCTGAGCAAAACGGAACCCAAAACGCTGCACGTGCCGCCCTTGACGGTCGTAAAAAAGGATTGCTCGCCCTTCTCCCATTCTTTGGCCCAGCGTTCATTGCCAGCGTTGCCTACATCGACCCCGGCAATTTTGCCACCAATATTCAAGGAGGCAGTGCCTTTGGCTATAACCTACTCTGGGTCATTGTGCTTGCGAACCTGATGGCCATGTTGCTACAAACGCTATCGGCCAAACTTGGTATCGCAACAGGGCTTAATCTCGCGGAAATGTGTCATAAGCGTTTCAGTAGACCCATTGTCTACGCAATGTGGGCTGTTGCGGAAATTTCTGCAATGGCAACTGATCTCGCAGAGTTTCTCGGTGCTAGTATCGCGCTCAATCTGTTATTTGGCATGCCTTTACTCTATGCAACGCTCATCGTCGGCGTCGTCACATACATAATTCTTCAATTGGAACGCTATGGTTTTCGTCCGCTCGAAGCTGTCATCACAGGATTAGTTGGCATAATCGCGCTCAGCTATGTTATTGAAACATTTTTATCACGCCCGGATTTCGCGCAGGTTGGCTATCACGCTATCGTGCCGTGGCTCAATGGTCCGCAAAGTGTCCTCTTCTCCGTTGGAATCATCGGGGCAACTGTTATGCCCCACGCGATCTACCTGCATTCTTCACTAACACAGAACCGCATCATTCCGCGCGACGAGAAAGACGCACGGCGCATCTTCAAATGGGGCATTCCAGATGTGGTGCTGGCAATGGGTCTCGCGGGTCTCGTCAACATGGCAATGCTCTACATGGCTGCGCCGCGACCTTTCACGCCCATGGGCGTACGGATGTTGCCGACATCGGCACCGCCTATCAGACGCTTACACCCCTGCTAGGCAGCGCGGCCAGCATCATCTTCGCCATCTCACTCTTAGCCTCTGGTCTCTCCAGTTCCACCGTCGGCACAATGGCGGGTCAGGTCATCATGCAAGGCTTCGTCGGCTTCACCATTCCCATCTGGCTCCGTCGCCTCATAACGATGGTTCCTGCGGTAGTCGTAGCCGCCATCGGTCTCAACCCCACAAGTACGCTCGTCATCAGTCAAGTGGTACTAAGCTTTGTGTTGCCTTTGCCTGTCATCACGTTAATCATGTTCACTAGTCGCCGAGATATCATGGGTACGCTTGTGAATAAAAGAATTACGACGTGGGCCGCGATTGGGTGTAGCGTGGTTATTCTGTGTCTAAATGTGTGGTTGCTGTACTCAACGTTTGCGTCGATTGGGCATTAAAGGGTGATAGAACGACGGGAAAAACCAAAAAAAAAACGTTTTATTTTGTTTTAGGTTTTTGGGGGTTATATCACTCGGCAAACCTCTAACCAACCGTTTATAGGTTGCTTATGCGTTTTCCGTCGTTCTATCACCTAATTTGGTGTCATTCTTATCGCAGCATCCAATACTATCCTCACTTCTTGCCGAACACACGATCCCTCAACCATGCGTTACGGAACGCGCCACGCGGGTCGAGCCTCTCCGCTAACCGCACAAAGTCAGAATGACGTTCATAGAGCGGAGCAATCGCCTCCGCTTTCATAGCAAAGACCTTGCCCCAGTGCGGACGTGCCTTGAATGGAGCAAGCGCGTTCTCAATTTGGGCGACCATATTCTGGACTGCCTCTGGTTCGCGCTTCCAGGTAAAGTGAAGGCCGACGGATTCTTGCTCGTAGTTCATGCTCATCCACAGTCGATCAGCAGCCACCCGGCGAATCTCGCTTACCAGCAGGAGAGGGCGCATTTTATCTGCGAGGGCATGTACGGCTTCTATGGCCTCTAGTGCATACTGGCGTGGAAAGAGGTACTCCGACTGGATTTCTTCGCCATCGCTGGGCGTGTAGTCCATGCGGAAATGTGGTAAGCGATCAGACCAGAGACCGGGGTGGCCCAACTGTGGCGTACAAGCAGTTGAATCATCTTCAAAAATTGGATGCCCATTGACCGTTGCCGCAACCGCGCCGAAGAGGTCACTCGCAACGCGGTCCGGTTCATCTATCCGGCTCTTGACCCATACCTGATCATTCATCTTGCCCCAGCGCGTGAAGACGCTAACGCTGTAGCCGCACGATGTAATCTCGTCAAAGTGGTCGTAGAGAGCTTTCCAGCTAAGACCTTCAAACACCCTCTGCCTCACCTCGTAGGCGGGCTGCACATCCAAAGTGATCCTGGTAACGGCACCCAAAGCACCGAGTCCGACCACGAGACCGTTGAAGTCGGCGTCACCCCTGGAAGCCTTGAGAATCTCACCGTTAGATGTTACAAGCTCCAGTCCCGCGACTGTGGTTGCGAGGTTGCCATTTGTGATGCCAGAGCCATGCGTCGCCGTGGCCACCGCACCTGCAACGGAGATGTGGGGCAGTGACGCGAGGTTGTGCAAGGCTACCCCTTCGGCATTCAATATCTTCGCTAGATTGCCATACTTCATGCCTCCACTTAAGGAGACCGTTTGTGTTTCGGAATCGACAACCACATTAGCGGGCAGGTTCTCAAGCGATATCAGTTCTGAGGAGTCGGCGATGTCGTTGAACGAGTGCCGCGAGCCTAACACGTGTACGCTGGACGCGTTGGCGACGATCTCCTGCACCTGTTCAATCGTTGTCGGTCGATGCAGTTTCTGCGCCCGGTACGTGTAGTTGCCAGCCCAGTTTCTTTCCGGTGTATGCGTTTCAATCATTGCCTTTCTCCTTCCTCATGCTCGGTCTCCAAGCCTGATGGAGACGAGAAGATTGGACTTGTCATATTTACTTTTTTAATCGTCATTCAGTAATTATATCATCTATATCCCATATAAATAATGAGAGGAAACCTATTAACGCATAGATAGGTTTCCTCTCGTACTTCAATTGAAGAGTTTATTTAGGTGCCATTCTTATCGCACCATCCAGCCTGATCACTTCGCCGTTTAGCATCGGATTTTCAATAATATGCTTCGCCAACATCGCATATTCGCTTGGCTGCCCTAATCTTGACGGAAATGGCACCTGTTGACCCAACGACTGACGTGCAGGCTCTGGTAAGCCCGCCAGCAGAGGAGTATCGAACAATCCGGGCGCAATCGTCATGACGCGAATACCGTGGCGAGCCAGATCGCGCGCGATGGGCAGCGTCATGCCAACAATGCCCCCCTTCGAGGCAGAATAGGCCGCCTGTCCAATCTGACCGTCGAAGGCCGCAACCGAGGCCGTATTGATGATAACGCCGCGTTCGCCATCGCCCTCCGGCGTGTTTTCGGCCATTGCGGTAGCCGCAAGCCGTATGACGTTGAATGTTCCAATTAGATTTACGCTAATGACTTTTGTAAAAGACGCGAGGCTAGCAGGACCACTTTTTCCAATCACACGCTCTGCATTGCCAATGCCAGCGCAGTTAATTGTAATATGTAAGCTACCAAAACTATCCACAGCAGCTTTGATCGCAGCCTGTGTGCTTTCTTCATTCGTAACATCGGTTCTTACAAAACGTGCTGAGCCGCCTACCTCTTTCGCTAGACTCTCGCCCAACTCGTTATTGAGGTCGGCTATAACC
>CAXTUE010000232.1:0-5514 GCA_964247355.1 uncultured Ktedonobacteraceae bacterium
GTCTATCAGGCATAGGCACGTCAAGTCCTCTTAGAAACGCAGGAGCACGAGGAGAGATTTGGGTCTTTGTTATCCTTTTTGCCATTCTTGCAAGCACATTAATTGGATCAGCAACGCAGAGCCTACTTATAGGAATCGTAGGTTTTGTTGGAATTGTTGCTCTTTTAATTGGCATCAATTTGCTACTGATAAAGCTACGCTCTTCTACGAGGTAGGATAATAAAGAAAACAATCGGGAAACAGGAAAATCGTACGATTTTCCTGTTTCCCGATTGTTTTCTTTATTATCCATCACATTCGTGCTGGCAAAACGCCCATCTTAAATCCCTTCGGAACCTGCATACTCCACATCGAAGGTGAGACTTTTGTGGGAGGCAAAAGCGAGACGCTATCATAGATAGGTTCACCCGTCCCAGGACCAACAGCTCCAGCCAGGATATTTACTGGACGATACTGCTTGTCCAATAACAGCACTAACCCATTTTCATAACGGATACGGTACACCGATGTGCCGCGAAACGAGTCGGTATCTACATAACTTGCCTGATGCGTGTTAAGTTCGTGTCGTAGCTCGTTTGGGTCGAACATCGCCTCTTGCGACATGTCGATGCCCCAACCTTGCACGTTTTGTTGCGCTACATGATGCATCTCATCCATACCGAGATTGCTCGACCCATGCTCAACCAGCACAACATCCACGCTGCCCTCCTGCACAGTTTCTACGTTAAGGTAGTCGCTTCCCAATTGATGATAGCTGTCAACGGAATAACGCTTGCCGTTCGTATCTATCTTTGTCTGGCTATGATAGAGAATATAGGCGCTCCACGAAAGTGTTGTAGGCAAAAGAAATGCTTGCGTTGGCGAAGGCGTCTTTGTAAAGCGGACTGTAGCGAATGTAGCAACCAGTACAGCCGCGGCAGCTATGAGTAGTCCCGCGAATTGCAGTGTATTTTTACGCCTCTTTTGCGCACTAATTGGCATGAGGTAGAGCGTAGGCACATGTGTGCTTCGCGCCGCAATCGCTTCCATGACCGCTTTATCTACACGTGCCGAAGGACTTGATGTTTCAAGCGAGGCCACGAGCTGCGTGACACGGTTCATAGCAAGATGTTCTGTGCTACATGAAGGGCAATCACGTACGTGGGCGGCAACGGTTCGCCTCTGCTCCGTTGAGAGATCGTCCCATACAGCGAGATACTGACGCGTCGTCTCACATTCGCGGGTGTCAGGTTCTTCGGGAACAAAATTTAGATGGAAAGAAGAATCGCGTTCGCTCATTGTGCTCTTTTCTCCTGTTTTCCACCATCCTTGTTGAGACGTGAATAAGCTTCTATGAACATACGTTTCGCACGAGAAATACGTGTCGCGGAAGCATTGGGAGAGATACCCATAATTGTCGCAATCTCTTGATAGGACACGCCCTGCGCGGCACTGAGCACAAGAGCGGTCGCATACTCAGGTGGCAACTGCTCCAGCGCACGCCGGATCAGGTCGCGTTCGGCAATCTCTGGAATACCTCCACTGTCGGCGAGAAAGGCAAATGTATCCTCGTTTGCCCCCTCGTCGCTCTGCTTATCATTGTGATTGCGATGTGAGAGCGACCACCACGAGATCCGTTTGCGCCGACGCAACATATCGACACACAGATTGGTAGCAATGCGGTACAGCCACGGCGAGAGATGCTCGCGTTCATAGAGACCATTCCAGGAAGTGCAGGCGCGCACAAAGACCTCCTGCGTCACATCATCCGCGTCTTCTTGATTGCCGAGCAGACGATAGATGTAGGAGTGAATAGGTCGCTTGAATTGTTCATACAGTTGAGCAACCGTTAAGGCGGCGGTATTGGATGTCACGCTCGCAGACGACGCTTGCGGTTCGACTGGTTTTTCCACGGTCATGCTGACTCTCTCTTCGTGAGAAGTACCTCTATTCCTCATCCCTTCCACGCGTACCTGTAGTATAACAGGATTGACCGTCGAATAAAACATACTAACTCCATTGTCTCTCTTTCATATTCATGAACTCTTTTTCTACCACGTTTTACGCTACGCATTTTTACTCCAAAGCTCCCAGAACTATTTATTTTCCGCTAGCACATTTTGCGAAGGCGTTCATAGTAGATATATATGCTATAAAAAAAGATGCGAGGTATACGAACTCTATGAAATTTTCTTCTCATAATGAGAGACGCCCACATTCCAAAAATCGACTTCGTAGTATCCATCCTCTATTTCTTGTGCCACTCGCGGCACTCCTGCTCTTAAATTTATTCTTTTCATACTATTTTTCGCCGTTCAAGCCCTCTCATGCCCATGCAAGTGGTTTTACTCAACTTATAGGGCATGTACCAGACGCGATTAGCAGAAGTCAACTGCTAGGACCAACCGATCCACAGATAGCTATTACACTTACGCTTGGTTTACGTTTACGTAACCAGGCAAATTTAGAGAGCTATGTTCATACGCTTAATACTCCACCACTTCAACAGGCTCGGCCTCATATGACACTTGACCAGATTGTAAAGGCATATGGACCGCTGCCAAACACGCAACAGGCAGTTATTGACTATATGCAACAGGCAGGCTTCACACTCGTTGAAACCTTCAAAAACCATGTCATGCTCAGTTTTCATGGCACAATTGGTAGTGCCGAATCAGCCTTTGCTATTCAAATCAATAACTATCGTACGCTCACTGGTCACACATTTTACGCACCAACAACTGATCCCAGCGTACCAACATCGCTTGCACGAACGCTTCAAAGCATTAATGGATTAGATACGGCGGCACGCTATACCCACCCACCAGTTGTACCTGGAAATAAGTTGCGTAGTATGTTACGCGCTAATACAGCAATGTGTTTACCTGCATCAACCACTCCCGCTAGTTACTATATTCCGTCACAATTGGCGGGTATATATAACCTACAAGGTCTCTACAACCAGGGACTACATGGCGAAGGACAAGCCGTCGCGCTTTTCGAGTTAGACGACTACGCACAAAGCGATATTAGTGCATACACCGCATGTTATGGTGGTGCAAGTGTACCAATTCACCGGGTTCTGGTTGCAGGAGGTTCCGGCACACAATCTGGTAACGGCTCACTTGAGGTAGAGTTAGACATGGAGCTTGTGTTAAGCGCGGTCCCACGTCTTGCTAACCTGAGCGTCTACGAGGCACCAAATACTGATGTTGGGGTAATCACGGAATGGGGACAGATTGTGAGCGATGCTATTCCCGTTGTTAGTACCAGTTGGGGAGCATGTGAGCCATTAGTGACAAAAGCATCGGCACAACTCGAAAACGCACTCTTTACTATAGCAGCAGCGCAAGGGCAAACAATTCTCGCAGCCGCCGGCGATCATTCTACGGATGATTGCGATGGGCAGATAAAGGGCGTCGCCGAATCGGTTGATGATCCAGCCTCGCAACCCTTCGTTACAGGCGTAGGTGGAACCATGCTCTCTAGCACGGTCAGCCCTCATCCCAGCGAACTGTACTGGCAACAGGGCACGATCAGTGGACACACTGTTGGTGGCGGTGGAGGCATCAGTACCTTTTGGACACAACCTGCGTGGCAACAAGGTCCAGGTGTCACCAATAGTTTTAGCAGCGCGACACCGTGCGCTACCAGCACAGGAAGCACAGGTAGTATGTGTCGTGAGGTGCCTGATGTCTCCCTGAATGCCGACCCCGGCGTTGGCTACCCAATCTATTGCACTATCGCTGTCGCAAACTGCACTGTCTCAAATCCATGGACTATCGCTGGCGGCACCTCGGCAGCCGCTCCTATGTGGGCTGCACTCGTTGCGTTAGCCAATCAGAAATCGTTGCAGGATGGCAACTTCAATCTCGGCTTCCTCAACCCTCTGCTCTATAGCGTTGCCCAGAATGCACAGGCATATGCAAGAGATTTTCATGATATTACTATAGGAAATAGCAGTGCCTTTAACGATGGTAAATATCCCGCAACTGCTGGCTACGATATGGCGACGGGTCTTGGTAGCTACAATGCGCAGCAGTTGGTAAGCGATCTCGAAGCAAAGGCCACGAGTTTGACACAGGGACGCGGCACCGCCTCCGCCAACACGTGGTACTTTGCAGAAGGTAGCGTTGGTCATAGTTTTCAGGAATACCTTACGCTGCTCAACCCAAATCCAACGCAGAATGCAACGGTGACAACAACGTACCTGTTTGAAAATAAACCCTCTATCAGCAAGCAGCACACCGTTACAGCGAGCACACGCACAACAGTAAGCGTCAACGACGATTTGCACGTCGCGATAAGCGATCCACAACAGGCCGTCGCAACCATCGTACAATCAAATATTCCTATCGTTGCCGAACGTCCACTCTACTTCAACTTTCATGGCATTCAAAGTGGAACTGATGTTATGGGAGCGACATCAGCCAACCAGACCTCGTTCTACTTTGCCGAAGGTGATACGCGCCAGGATGCCACACGCGCATACAGCA
This sequence comes from uncultured Ktedonobacteraceae bacterium, assembly GCA_964247355.1. Classification (GTDB taxonomy): domain Bacteria; phylum Chloroflexota; class Ktedonobacteria; order Ktedonobacterales; family Ktedonobacteraceae; genus JBBQVS01. The sequence continues at coordinate 4,476 of CAXTUE010000232.1, forward strand.
CGTATGTCACCCTGCTCAACCCCAGCACGACACAAACCGCGCACGTCACGATAAACTACTACAACAATGGTCTACGCGGCACCCAAACGCTAAGTGTAGCACCAATGCAACGCGGCACTGGAACGCCAGCAGCCGTGAACCTCTATCAACAGGTCGCGATTTCAGTGACATCTGATATCGGCATCGTCGCCGAACGTCCTCTGTACTTCAGCGATAACATTCCAACGGCTGGCGGTAGAACGCTTGGCGCGGCCTCGGCAACCGGCGCAACAACACTTGGGACCAGTGCCGGTAGCGATTGGCTCTTCGCTGAGGGCTTTACGGGCAATAACTTCCAGGAGTACCTTGTACTGGCGAATTTCACGAACGCGAATGTCACCGCGAATGTCAAACTGGAGTACACAAACGGCTCGACACAGACAATTCCCGTTAGTATTGCTGCCCTGAGTCAAACATACTTCGATGTGAACAATGCCTTCCATCATCCAGCTACAGGTTGTACACCGACGCCGGAGGTTGCGGCAGAGGTCACAACAGGCACAGCCGCGATTGTCGCGGAACGCCTGATGTACTTTCACTTTGGTTCTGCACACATTTCTGGTGGCACGGACATTGTAGGTACACCTGGCTCAATACACTCCACTGTCTACAGTTTCGCCGAAGGCTATACCTACAATGGCTTCTCCGAGTTTCTGACATTGCAAAATCCAACGAACAATACCGAGACCGTCGCGGTAACGCTGTTCGCAAATGGCACTATCATACAGGTGATGAAGCAAGTCTCAGCGCATAGTCGCGCAACCATAGACGTAAATAGTCTGATCGTGCCAATGGCAAGCGCATATCCGACTCAGCCAATTGGTAAAGGCTATGAAGTTTCAATGAGTGTGCAGACACTTAGCGGCACTGTGGTTGCCGAACGCCCCCTGTACTTCAACTGGCATGGCGATGTGGGCGGGACGGATGCAGTGGGATATATGCGATAAATCGGGTTTTGGACTCGGTGAACCTGGTCCCTACGAACCGGAGGTTCGTAGGG
>CAXTUE010000232.1:5524-5817 GCA_964247355.1 uncultured Ktedonobacteraceae bacterium
GGCCGCGGTGCTCCGGGGCGCGCAGCGCTGGGGTGTTTTGTGGGCACCTGTTCACCCGAGTCCACAGGCAATTCATTGCCTATATCCTTAATCACACGGGAGCTTTCTTGGAGTTCGTCTTCATAAGAATGGTTAACGATTCATTTCCCACAAAGACGAGGTATGCCACAATTGAGTAGAATCCCACACATGGCCCATACCAGGAGGTGACACAGAAATGTGAATTTGTGAGAGGTTGGCATTCGAGGCTTGTAGACGCTCTCTCATGCTGTTAAGGGCAAGCGCAGGAGTAT
>CAXTUE010000232.1:5827-7398 GCA_964247355.1 uncultured Ktedonobacteraceae bacterium
CAGCGTACACCATCGGGTCGCCATGTACGAAGCACAGCGTCTGCGGCTTGCTCGTTAGACAGGTGTCCGGTCGGGCTGAGAATGCGCTTTTTGAGATGTTGAGGATACGGGCCACGAATAAGACGGTCACGCTCGTGATTAGATTCCAGAATAAGTAGATCAGCCTGTTGCATCACAGCAAGCATCGCGGGCGTTACCTCGCCGCTATCCGTCACAACACAGATGCGACAACCACCAGCTTCGAGCAAGTAGCCACAGGGAGCAACTGCATCATGCGAGATAGGAAACGAGGTTATCTCAATATCGCCAATTCTTCTTCGCGAGCCAACGGGCAGAGCGAGCAATTTTTTCTCGTCAGTCACAGACACAGGTTCACTTTTTACAAGAGACAGCGTGTCTAAGGAGAAATCGCTGGTATCAGTGCGCCATGTACCATAGCGCATACTATCCTGTACCGCGTTATAAGTTTGCGGGTCGGCAACCACAGGTATGTTGTAACGTTTTGTCAGCGTAGCCACACCCGTTGTATGATCGCTGTGCTCGTGTGTCAGTAGAATGCCTTGCAACGACGCTGGAACAACGTTCGCTTTGTGTAGACGGTCGACAAGGGTGCGACCAGCCAGACCTGCATCAACTAAAAGTTTTGTTCGTCCCTGTGGACCGGCCTCGACAAATAAAGAGTTGCCGCTACTGCCGCTGCCTAATGATACTACTCGCATGCTTATGTTTCCCGTAATTGAAGTAATGCCTGTGCATTTCCACCCAACACGTTCGCGACCGTCTCCGCGTCCATACCTGCTTGCTGAATGTGAGTTATAACGCGTTGCTGCGCTAATAAGCCATAATCGCTGGCAAAAAGGATGCGATCAGCACCTACTAGCTGAGCAGTAATAGGAAAAATGGAATCGCGATAAAGATAGGGCGTTGCAGCCGTATCATACCATACATTCGCCGTGACGCGCTGTATCTCTGGCATCAAAGTATAAAAAGGCAAGCCGCCACCCCAATGGGCCGCGATAAAGAGGATATCTGGAAACGCGGTTAGAAACGCTACAATATCGCTTAGCGAAACGTCGCCCTTGCCGGGATAGATATGTCCTACAGGTTCACTACAATGTGCTAAAACCAACAAATGAAACTGGCGCACAACCTCTATAAACGGTGTTAGTAGCTCAATATCACCGAGTTTGTAGCCCTGCCCATGCGGCATTAACTCGCCTAAACCGATCATGCCACCGTGCGCACAACGTTCTAGCTCATAGATGGCACGTTCTCCTGCTGTGGGTAGTATTCCCGCCATACCACGGAGACGCGTTGGATAACGGTACATAGCATCAAGGATATAGGTATTTGTTTCCTCTACTAAGTCGGCATCACGCCAGCCAAAGGAGCATATAATTGCTATATCGACGCCCGACCGATCCATTTCCGCAATCAAATCCTCCGCAGTCGCAAGATAGGCACGTGGACTACGATAAAGCGTGTCGAACCATGCATCACGTAGACAATACTGCTCGCGTTGTCGCACTATCTCAGGTGGAAATATGTGTGTATGAGCGTCGATAATCATA
>CAXTUE010000233.1:0-7372 GCA_964247355.1 uncultured Ktedonobacteraceae bacterium
GCTAAAATGTAACCAGAGCTACGTCTATTACGTGTAAATAGAATAGAAGGATAGTATGCAAAGACGATCAGGAAGAACGCGGCTCGCGAGTTCAGCATCAGCAGCATTCAACAGTGCAAATGTAACGGCGGCAGTGGGTATGGGTGAGACGGCTGGCCGTTTGCGTGCTAGGCGTAGTTCATTGTTTACGCAGACGGTGATCTGGGTTACAGCACTTATTTGCATGGCATTTTTGCTGGGAACATTGGCGCAGGCGTGGTCGAACAGTCAATCGGCACAGCAGGTGCAGGCTGCGCAACAACAATTGCAGAGTATACAGAGGCATCACAGTGAACTGGTGAAGGCGAGTAGTCATTATCAGGACCCATCAGTGGTCGAGAGTGAGGCGCGTCAACAACTGGGGTATACGCGACCGGGGGAGCATCCGGTAATCATTGTAGGTAGCAATGACTCACAACAGCAGACTACAAAGAAGCAGGTAGCCAAACAAGAGGACCAAAACTTTTGGCAAGCATGGTGGAATGCATTTTTCGGAAGGTAAGTTGAAAATGGTTGTTGCATTGTTGCAGCAATAGGACAAATAGCCAAAAGTTTGTATTTCTTGACACTACGAGTATCATGAATGTATAACATAAGTAAGCACAAACATAAAACATGTTAACAACATAGGAAAGATATATGAACAAGCAACGCGCCCGCGATGTATTTGCACTTCCTCTTACTGAGCTCCAGCATGGCCTGGAGCATATTGTATTAGAGGATGTCGAGGCGCGTTTCATAGTATAGATGAAGAAAATCTTTTCCAGGCGGAACGCATAGAACATACCTCTAGCGTTTCGCTTTTTTTTTATTCTTTTTAATTTTCTTAAGTACGTTGAGAAGTCAATTGCCTTGGCTTTATGAAGGAGTTTTAGTAATGCGTCCACTCATTGGCATACCCTGCCACGCCGGGGTACGTGCGGAGACAGAGCGACCAATCTATTATAACAATAGGACCTACATTCATGCCGTAGAGCATGCGGGTGGTGTGCCTATTCTCATTCCGATCTTTGATGACCTTGATGAGCTACACACGCTTCTGCCCCGATTAGATGGTTTACTACTTTCTGGTGGAATCGACGTTGATCCAAGCAATTATGGCGAGCAGCCCCACCCGCTCCTCACAGATACAAATCCACAACTCGACGCATTAGAGTTAGCAATGGCGCGCTGGGCCTTTGATAAAAATGTTCCTACGCTGGGCATTTGTCGTGGTATGCAGGTATTGAACGTCGCGCTTGGTGGGACGCTTTACCAGGACCTGGGTGATCTCTTTGCGGGCAGTTTGTGCCACAAGAACTGGGACCTGCCGCGCAATACGCTTGTGCATTCTGTACGTATCGATGCAGGTAGCCGCATGGAGCAGATTCTGGGTATGCGCGAATTGCGTGCTAATAGCTTGCATCATCAGGCGGTTCATAATCCTGGCAAGGGTGTGTGCGTGACAGGGTGCGCCGAGGACGGTGTGCCAGAGCTGATTGAGGTTCCAGGACATCGCTTTATGCTTGGCGCACAGTGCCATCCAGAAGAGATTTATACAGATGTTCCTGCATGGACTCGTCTCTTTGTCGCCTTTGTGGAAGCTTGTACAAAACCTACTACTACCACTGTACGTACAACGGAGCCTTTACAGAAAACGGTGACGCAGATTACGCCGATTGGTGTTGGGGTGATTTAATGCGTTGCATGGTGCATCGCGAATTAACGGACACCTGTAGGAGCCTCATTCTAGTACACCCTTTGCGACGATTGATCTTGTTCACAGGATTAATCGCTGACACGGGTGTACTAGAATGAGGCTCCTACAGTAGTTGCCGTATGATGTTATTTATAGTGCTCTATTTTACAGAGCCGATATGGGGCCTGTATCTCGATCAACATGCTCTACTAGCGGCTTGAGCAGCTTAACTTAAACAAAACTCATGTTATCTAAGTACAGCATTATACCTATCATGCAACGCACTCACGATTTTTTCTTGCAACTTGTTCGCTTCTGCATCCGTGAGCGTCCGGTCAGATGCCTGATAGACCAACGAGTAGGTAAGGTTCTTTTTCCCTGCTGGAATAGGCTCGCCTGTGTAGACATCGAAGAGTGTGACCGAGCGTAATAGCCCGCCGCCATTCGCCACAATTACGTCACGCACCTCCTGTGCCGGAAGTTGCTGGTCAACCACAATTGCCAGGTCGCGTGTAAGTTCCTGGTGACGCGAGATAGGCTGGTAGGTCAAGCGCGCCGGGACCGTCGCATACAGCATTTCCAGGTCTAGCTCGCACAGGTAAGCGCGATGCGGCAAATCGTAGCGTTGTTGCACGAGGGGATGCACCTCGCCAAGCACTCCAATTGGACTGAATACCTCCTCGCCCGTGCCTGAGAGACGTGATACCTCAACCAGCGCACAACGCCCTGAATGAAACGTCGGATGCTGCGTCGGCGTGAAGCGATAGTGTGCGATGTGCAAACCGTCCAACAACGTTTCGACCACGCCTTTAAGATCGTAGAAATCAGCAGGTCGCCCCAGTTCCGCAATCCATGAAATCTCGGCTGGTCCGCAGAGCGCGATTCCTATGCTGCGTCGCTCATCAGGCTGCTTATGCACGTCGTCAGATGGCAAGTAGCGGCGTCCAATCTCAAAGAAACGTAGGCCTGACGTGTTGCGCTTGCTGTTCTCCTGCATCGTTTCTAATAGACCACTCATGAGTGTCAAGCGCATCGCCTCAAGATCGCTTGACAAAGGATTGGTCAGCACCACCGCCCGAATACTCTGTATGTCAAATGCAGCAGGTGCTTGCCCGTTTGATTTATGCGATACAACGGCTGCTTCTTGTTTGCCATTTGATGAGGTTGTCTCTGAACTCAGGAGAAAACGCGCTGAGAGTGCATCCACCTGTGCCAGGATGTTGACCATACGCGCCCTGCTCGTCATAGTATAGGTAATAATCTCGTTGAGACCTGCACTGATCAGACGTGTGCGTATCTCCTGTTCGCGGTCAAACCATGACTCTGCCAACGGCTCCGGTAATGGTCCTGTTGGAATCGTGCTGGGCAACGTGTCGTAGCCGATGATACGCAGCACCTCTTCTACCAGATCAGCACCCTCTTCGATATCACCACGATACGTTGGTACCGTTACCAGCATCTTCTCGCCCAGTTCATCAGGATCGGCCTCTACCTTAAAGTGCAGGGCGCGCAGGGCATCTATCGCCTCGCCCTGTGTCACCTTCATGCCTGTTAGCCATTCAACCTCATGCACGGAGAAAGCTATCGTGCGTGGCTTTACAGGCGTAGGATAGACATCAATAACGTCTGGATTGACGGTTGCACCCGCCAGTTCAACCATGAGTTGCGCGGCTCGGTTGGCACCCACTATTGTCAGTTCCGGGTCTAAGCCCTTCTCGAAACGGCCCGATGCATCAGTACGCAGACCGAGAGCGGTTGAGGTACGACGTACATTTGTCGCGTTGAAGTTCGCGGCCTCTAATAATACCGTGCTTGTCTTGCCGTTGACCTCGCTGATCGCGCCACCCATTACACCTGCAATCGCCGTCGGCCCCTCTGGATCGGTAATCAGCAGCATGTCGGGTGTGAGTTTGCGCTTGACATCATCGAGCGTTGTCAGCGTCTCACCTTCGTGAGCGTGTCGCACGATAATATGCTGCTGGCGCACAAGATCGTAGTCGAAGCCGTGCAGTGGTTGCCCGAATTCCAGCATGACGTAGTTTGTGATATCGACTACGTTGCTGATAGGGCGCATGCCAGCCGCTAGCAAACGGCGTCCCATCCAACTAGGCGAAGGGCCAAGTTGAATATTGCTGACAATGCGCGCGGAGTAGCGTGGACACAGTTTGGAGTCCTCGACGGTTACTTGCGCCATCTCTGTGGCGGGTTTGCCCTGCTCGTGTATGATAGGCTGCGGAATGCGTAGCTCCTGCTTTGTCAGTGCCGCCACCTCGCGCGCGATACCGATAATCGACGAGAGGTCGCCTCGATGTGCTTTGATTGAGAAATCCAGCACCACCTCGCCCAGGATATCGGAGAGACGTTCGCCAAGCGGTGTACCGGCATCGAGAATGTAGATACCGGAATGATCGTTGCCAAGCCCAAGCTCACGCGGCGAACATAGCATGCCCTGTGAGACATAGCCCATTTTCTTGCTCTCGCCAATCGTGATATCGCCTACCTTCGCCCCCACTAGAGCCAGTGGTACTTTGTCGCCAAGCTTAATGTTTGGTGCGCCACACACAACCCCTAATTCGCCATGTCCTGTATTGACATGTGTATAGTTCAGGTGGTCCGACTTCTCCACCTTTTCTAAGTGCGTTATCTGCGCCGTAATAATCTTGTCGCCCCAACTGGCCCCGATATAGTCGAGAGTCTCGACCTCTAGCCCCGCCATCGTCAGAGTATGTGCCAGTTTCTCCGGTGACATCTGTATGTCAACATACTCTTTAAGCCAACTCAGTGGCACTCGCATAAAAGACTCTCCTTATTTTATCTGGTCTGAACGATCATACATATTCGCCAAACACTTTGCCTGTACGGGTCTGATTTCATCACACCCCGTTCCACAATCACATGCCGAGCAGGGTGTGATGAAATCAGACCTGTACAGGGCGTTTCAAATTTATCCTACCCGCCGCAGAAGACCCCTTGTTTCTACCAATGGGGATGAATGCGGCGTTCCTTTGTAAGAACGCTTGACCTGTTGTAGCGTTTCTACTACACTACAGTCATGCTTAAAAACTTTCAGTATCGGATTTTTCCGATGAACAAACAGGTGAGATTGCTCGAAGCGACGCTTGAAGAGTGCCGGTGGCTCTATAACCACTTGCTCGAAAAGCGCAAAAGTGCCTATGAGCACGAGGGCAAGAGTCTTTCGTGCTACGGGCAAATCACCACCTATCCGATGCTGAAAGCACAACGCCCTTCGCTGAATATGGTCCATAGCCAGGTCTTGCAAAACGTGGCGGTTCGCATTGACCTTGCCATGAAAGCCTTCTTTCGCCGTGTGAAGTCTGGTGAGAAACCAGGCTATCCCCGTTTCAAAGGCTACGGACGCTACGATAGCTTCACGTATCCGCAAAGTGGGTTCAGCATCACGCATGACAACCGTGTCTCCCTCTCCAAAATCGGCTCGGTCAAAATGGTCTATCACCGGCCTGTGCGTGGCTCTATTAAGACAGCTACTCTCCACAGGAGCAGTACAGGCAAATGGTATATCACCTTTTCATGTGAATGTGAACCCGAACGCTTGCCCGAACGTCCTGAGCACGTTGGCATTGACGTTGGCCTCAAGACGTTCGCTACTCTCCAATGCAGAAGAAATTGAGAACCCTCGTTTCTTTCTCCGTGAAGAGAAAGCGTTGAAGCGTGTGCAACGCAAGCACTCTAAGTTGGCGAAGGGAACACCCGAACGCCGCAAACATCGCAAGGTCGTCGCGCGTGTGCATGAGCGTACCAAGTTCAAGCGGCAGAACTTCACACATCAACAGTCCAGACAGATTGTAGACCGCTTTGGTGTCATCTGTGTCGAAGACTTGAACACCAATCGGATGCTGCACAATCATTGCCTTGCCAAGAGTATCAGTGACGCGGCATGGTCGGCCTTTTTCTCGATGCTGAGTGCCAAAGCGGAAGAAGCTGGGCGTCAGTTCATCAAGGTCAACCCTGCGTATACGTCGCAAACCTGTAGCAGATGTGGACATCGGCACAAGATGCCGCTCTCGGAGCGCGTCTATCAGTGTCCGTGTTGCCTCCTTTCGATGGATAGGGACCTCAACGCCAGTAAGAATATTTTGAGTGTGGGATTACACACTCTGGGCCTCGCCCTAGAAGCCCCTTGTCTTTAGACATGGGGAGTAATCACTAGAATTGGCGCAGGAAGCGCAGGTCGTTACCAGAGAAGAGGCGTATTCAGTTGACGTCGTATTTCAGCATGGCTCTACGTTCAACGCCCATGCCAAAGGCAAAGCCGCGATATTTCGCGGGATCGTAGCCAACCTGTCGCAGGACGCGGGGATCAACCATGCCCGAACCGAGAATCTCTAGCCAACCCGTATACTTGCAGGTGCGACACCCCTTACCCTCACAGAATGGACAGTCGATATCAACCTCGGCACTCGGTTCCGTGAATGGGAAGTAGCTGCCACGGAAGCGAACCTGCCGTCTCTCGCCGAATAGCTCACGTGCGAAACGTTCCAGGCAGCCCTTCAAATCGGACATTGTGCAGTGTTCATCGACAAGCAAGCCCTCGATCTGATGAAACATGGCCTCATGCGAGGCATCAATCGCCTCATAGCGGTACACCTTGCCCGGCACAACGACGCGCACGGGTGGGCGCATCTGTTCCATTGTGCGAATCTGCATCGGCGAGGTCTGTGTTCTCAATAGTATTTCGCCTGGAACTACCCAGAAGGTATCTTGCATATCACGTGCTGGATGGTCCGAAGGCACGTTGAGGGCCTGGAAGTTGTAGTAATCGGTCTCCACCTCTGGCCCCTGCACAATCTGGAAGCCCATATTGGCGAATATGCCCGTAACCTCCTGCATGACTTGCGAGAGTGGATGTGCATGACCTGCGGGCAGTATGCGTCCGGGCAAGGTTACGTCAATACGCTCCTGCTCCAATGTTTGTAGCAGTTCGCGTTGACGCAGTGTCTCGCGTTTGGCAGCGAGCTGTCGTTCGAGTTCGGCCTTGACCGCGTTAATCTTTTGACCAACAACAGGCCGTTCTTCCTTCGAGAGTTTGGGCATCACGGCAGACAGATTCTTGAGTTCGCCCTTATTGCGTCCAAGATAGCGCGTGTCCCACTCGTCGAGTGCTGCCAGCGCCGTAATCGTCTCTAGCTCCGCGAGTGCGCGACTCCGCAACTCGTCGAGTTGTCCCAGTAGCGCATCGAGTTGTCCTAGCATAATCGTCCTCCAAAAAATCAAAAACCGACACATCGTCACAGGGACGAAGGTCGGTGAAAATCTCCGTGGTACCACCCATCTTGAATACATTATGCGCACTTCATGCTTTTGCAGCACATATATATTCCACTTGGTCTGTCCTGTAACGGGGAACGCCGGAACTGTCTACATCCTGTTTCAACAGTTCGCTCAGGGATGAACTTCGGCAAAGGCTTCCGCAAAGAGGCTTGCAGTCGATGGCCTCTTCTCTCTGTCCAGTCTTCCTCCGCGTACTCTTCCCATCATCGCGTGATATGTTTGTTTTTCTACACTATAGTATACCAGAGTCATGTCATCATGTCTATGCAGATTTTGCCTGGAAAAATTCAATCCTCTTATACTCTACCCATTAGAACAGAAGTCTGTTATCATGTGCGTATGAGT
>CAXTUE010000234.1:0-7325 GCA_964247355.1 uncultured Ktedonobacteraceae bacterium
ACGGCGGCTACATGGTTGGTGTGGCCTACTACATCAAGCTAGCATTCGATCTGACAGAAGACGCTGTATACCTGTGTATGTCCGATATCGGCTGGATTGTGGGACATAGCGCGATGGTCTATGGGCCACTTGCCAATGGCACAACGACTCTGGTACGCGAGGGTGCGCCCGATTATCCCAACCCTGGCATTATCTGGGAGCTTGTGGATAAGTACGGTATAACCAAACTCTTTACCGCTCCCACCGCTCTGCGTATGTTTATGAAGTTTGGGCCACAATATCCGCAAGCGCATAACCGCAAGAGCCTGCGCCTGATCGTGTGCGCGGGTGAGCCACTCAATCCAGAGGCATACCTGTGGGCGCGCGAACATATTGGCGACAATGGACGCGTCACTCTCTGCGACAACTGGTGGCAAACGGAGACCGCCGCGCCAACCGTGGCAACGCTGCCGAGTATGGAGTTTCGGCTTGGACGTGCTGGTAAACCATTGCCGGGCTATACGGTCAAGGTGCTTGATCGTAGCGGGCAACCTGTTGGCGTCAATTCGGGTGGCTATCTAGTAATCGAGGGTTCGTGGCCGCAGATGTTCCGCACCATCTGGCAGAACGAGCAACGCTATCTCGACTACTGGCGTACCGTGCCCCCCTACTACACGGCTGGGGATGTGGCAACGGTTGACGAGGCTGGCTATATCGCGGTGCTTGGTCGCTTCGATGACGTGATGAATGTCGCGGGCCATCGCATCGGGACGGCGGATGTAGAGAGCGCATTGGTCAGTCATCCAGCAGTTGCGGAGGCTGGAGTGATCAGCAAACCGGACGCCTTGAAAGGCGAGGCGATCAAGGCATTTGTCACGCTCAAAGTTGGGCAAACGCCAAGCGACGAACTACACAAAAGCCTGATCGAGCATGTTCGCCGCGAACTGGGACCAATCGCGACTCCATCCGAAATAGATTTTGTCGCGGGCCTTCCAAAGACTCGCTCCGGTAAAATCATGCGCCGCGTGTTGAAGGCACGTGAGTTGGGAACAGAGGTAGGTGATTTGACGACTATTGAAGAGTAGACTGTGTACTTGAATGCAAGAAAGTTGGCAAACATTGCAATGTTTGCCAACTTTCTTGCATTCAAGTATTTATAAGAGCTTATTGATGTTGTTTAATAACAGTAAAGTGTGGCACGTTGTAGTTTGTCTTGAGATGAAAATGATACGTTCCCGCATTTGGCAACGAAAGCTCTTTGGATTTATGAGGAGCAATAGTGACGGAACTAATGCCACGAGTATCGCTTACAACCGTTTGTGTAACCGAGGTTTGATTTACCCAGATCACGCCATTGTTATCTAAGGCAATGCTCATCTGATATGGTGTAAATTCATATGCACCCTCTGTTGAAGAGATGGTAACAATTGCGCTTGGGCCCGTCGGCATTGGTCCTGATGACGGACCTGCAGAAGGACTAGCGGCATGAGCCTGTAAAGAGAGTGTTTGAACAGTGAGACATGCGGCCAATAGCAATGTAATTGTGAAAGTACTAACAATAATGGTTTTAATGATAAATGTCATCTTCATAGTTTTTTCCCCACTGTAGTTTATTCAGCGCTAGTAGTAGCGGCGATGTAAACAGTATAACTGATAAATAACAAAATTACTGTGAAGTACTTCACATTTGTACTTTTTAAAACTCTCGGCAGTAATATAAGAGACAGAATAACACGTTTTTGCTCAACTACTACTCTTCTTAAAACAGTTCAACTGTAACATGGGCACTATCTCTTGTACTCCCTCACAAAAGACGTTTCATGCTGTATCTTACTATTGCATCTATACGTTATTATGTTCGTATATTGAGTGAGAAGGGAATACAAGATAGCGATGACGACATTTCCAACGCTGCGCATTCAGATAGATGCGGATACAGAGTTACGGGTGATAGAAGAGCGTGACGCACCATATATTTTTGCCTTAACACATGCGAACCGGGAGTACCTGCGACAGTGGTTGCCGTGGGTAGATGGCACACGCTCGGTTGAGGACACGTACGCGTTTATTCGTACGCAGAACATACAACGTATGAGCAACGGGAGCTTTGGCTGCGTCATTCTTTATAGAAGTCAGATAGTGGGAACTATTAGCTTCCACTTAATCGACTGGTCGAACCGGCGTGTCGAAATCGGCTATTGGTTGGGGGCAGCATTTCAGGGTAAGGGCTTGATGACGAAGGCGTGTAAGGCAATGGTGGCATACGCGTTTGATGAATGGCAGTTGAATAAGGTTGAGATACATTGTGCAATCGACAATAGCCGAAGTTGTGCCATTCCTCAACGTTTAGGTTTCACGCTAGAAGGCACCATACGACAAGCTGAATGGCTGTACGATCATTATGTAGACTTGAAAGTATTCGGAATGCTTGAGAGCGAATGGCGTCACCTTCTGTAGGGACCGATTTATCACGTCCTTCTCGCCTGTTGATATACTCAAAAGGACGTGATAAATCGGTCCCTACAGCGTTTCCTTGTATAATACACAATCACTGTTACATAGAATGTGTTCTATAGATGGAGTATATAGGGGTATTCACCGCTTATTTTCCTATTTTATGCAACTCGTCCTTTTATTGGTCGTATTTTCCGTAGTATATAATAATGCTAACAAAGCTTTTCATTCTGTAGTCGGGAGTAGGATAGGTACTATGCCGATAAAAATCATTACACATAAGATGTTACATATGAACTGTCATATAATGCGCCTGCTCTCGTTGGTTGGTGTATTGTGCGCGGTCTTGTTCCTACCAGCGTTCGCGTATGCTGATGGAACGCCTGGCGGCAATGTTGCGGACCCGGTTGTGCGCGCCGTGGATATTGCGAAGCCCGCAATTGTGCGCATCATCACCGATATACCGTCGAAACTGACGGTGCATTTCTCGCAAACCAATAGCGTCACGTTCCCCCAAACTGGTGATTCATACCCAGTAGAGCTTTCTGGAAGTGGCACGTTTATTAGTAGCAACGGCGACATTCTCACGGCTGACCACGTTGTTAATCCGCCGCACGACACATCTATAAGTCAATACCTTGATACGTTGGCCGCGCCAGATGTTACGACTTATATTAACTCACACGGCACTCAGAAGGTTACAAACGACCAAGTATTACAGGCACTACAAACCAACAAAATAGCCTCTGACCCGCAGTATGGGAAAGCAGTCAGTGAAGCGTTCTACAGCACGGCTTATACTGGCCCTCTGACTGCGACGACCTTTCAAAATGTGCCAGCCGAAATCCATGCCAGGATCGACACGATTGAGAAAGAAAGTCCTACGGATCAGAAGGATACAGCTATCGTTCACGTTCCGTTTACCGATACGCCAAGTGTAGCCCTCGGCGACTCCACGGCGGTACAGCAGCAGGATGAACTTACCATCATTGGCTTTCCTGGTAACGGTGATGTCGGCAATAGTCCAACAAGTGTCTTAAGTTCGTCGATCAATAAAGTTATCGTAAGCTCCCTCAAAACAACAGACAATGGCGCGCCTGTTATCCAGGTTGGTGGCAACGTCGAACATGGTGATAGTGGTGGTCCCGCGTTAAACAATAGCGGCACTATTGTGGGCATTGTAAGCTTTGGCACCTCTAACCCGAATTCCCCTGGTAGCACCAGTTTTCTGCAAGCGAGCAGCAGCGCGAAAGACCTGATACAGTCACTTAACCTTAACACAACACCAGGAGCATTTCAAAAGGCATGGAGTCAGGCATTCACGGACTATGCCTCAACATCTGCGGGACACTGGCACAAGGCTGAAAAGGGTTTTGCACAACTCCAAAGCAGCTATCCTAATTTCAAGGCGGTCGCTCCTTACCTGACATATGCACAAACTCAAGCGAAAAACGAAACGCAGTCAGGAACGAGTAGTCCAACAACGGGTACTAATCCGATAAGTACCATAAATGTAAAGTCTATTCCCGCCCTTGCTTGGACGATTGGAGCAATTACATTGATCGCTTTTCTCGCGCTTCTCATCGTTGCGCTTGGCTTTGGACGACGAAGCAAAAAGAGCACGGCACCAGCAAGCACTATACAAGGCTATGCTGCTGTTCCTATGCAACGGCAACCTCAAGTACAGCAGCAGGGAAACAACGGTTTTGTGTCTTCTGCTTCAAATACTCCACATCTCTATAATAATGGTTTATCGGCATTTGGTGGACCTGCTCCTGTACAGCCTTATCCAGGTCAACAGGTAAGACAGCAGCCTGTACAGGTGCCATCTGTGCCACAACCAGCACCAGGACAGCAAAGTGCCAATGCATCGGGCATATTCCATCCATGGCCCTGTGGACACTTGAACAGGTCAAGCGCGCGTTTCTGTAGCATTTGTGGTGAACCAGCACCTGCGCCACCTGCATCTTCAACGTTTATACGTCGTATCGAGCAATAGAGAGAAAATTATGATACAAAAGGTTAGCCGTGGCACAATTTTCCCACGCGAGGATGGGAAGATCATCGACGAACACTTCGGTGTATTGAACACACAAAGCGATGCATTTAGTCTTGCGCATATGACTGCGCCTCCAGCTTGGCGTGAACCTGCACAGATAGCTGACTTTGATGAGGTCGTGATTGTCGTACAGGGTATACTTGCGGTTGAAGCGGACGGAGAGAAGCTAGCTATCGAAGTAGGCGAGACGTGCCGAATTGAGAAGGGTACACGCGTCATCTATAGCAATGCCAGTAGTGAGCATGTGTGTGAATACTGGTCATTGTGTATGCCAGCGTTTCGACCTAAACGCACTAAGATGAATGCAGTGTAATAGTTCGTCAATCATCATGTGGCAAGAACCAGAGTGCCCGCAAGGGGAAACGCCCCTCCCATACAAATGTATGCGTATGGGAGGGGCATTCCCCTTGCGGGTGCCCTGGTCTCACCACTGGGGCTTAAGTTAACGCCTATGGGGCGTTTCCCCGAAGCCGCATTCGGAGAATGATGAAGGCAGCGGGTGCCCTGGTTGCGGTGACAAGTGTATTTTGACAATTTATTCTACGCACCCATGATGTTGTAACCCGCATCGACGAACATGATTTCGCCTGTAATAGCGCGAGCGTAAGGGCCGCAGAGGAACATAGCAGCATCGCCCACTTCACTTTGTTCGATGTTGCGACGTAGTGGTGCAACCTGTCCCATTTGCTCGCGAAACGTGGTGAAGCCGGAGACGCCACGTGCGGCAAGCGTATTCAAGGGACCCGCCGAAATTGCGTTGACGCGAATATTATGCTCACCAAGTTCAAACGCGAGATAGCGCACACTACATTCGAGTGCTGCCTTCGCGACCGCCATCACGTTATACTTTGGCATAACGCGCTCACTTGCCATATAGGTCAGTGTGAGTATGTTGCCGCCTTTGGCCTGCATCAATGGTTTGGCCCGCTTCGCCATCGCGATCAATGAATAGGCACTGATGTCTAGGGCAGTATGAAATCCGGCACGTGTGGTGTCGGTAAAAGGATTTTCCAGTTCGCTCGGCGGTGCATAAGCGACTGAATGAATGAGAATGTCAAGCTCTCCGTTGAATACTTTGCTGGCTTCCGCAAATGCACTATCAAGCTGATCGTCCTGCTGTACATCGCACTGTACGAGTGACGTGTTAGGGATTTTTGTTGCCAGTTCGCGCACATACTTTTCCATACGATCCTGGTACGCCAGCATAATCTGTGCGCCCTCTGCCGCGAGTGCTTGCGCGATGGCCCAGCCGATAGAGCGATGATTGGCCACACCAAAGATGAATGCTTTCTTTCCCTCTAATAAAGGCATACTCGTTCTCTCCTCCTAGGACGCCATGAATGTAGGAACTACATTTATGGCACATTTACGGACGTGATGAATGCGGTCTCTACGTTTATCGTTCGATTGGATAACGACGACCAACCCAGCCGTTCATACCGTTTGCCAGGTTATGCACCTTATGAAGACCCGTTAGTAGCGCGATTTCCGATGCGGTCGAGCTACGCTGTCCCGATGCACAAACAAAGATCACATCCTCGTCCGGTGGCAGCTTCAAGTCCTCAAGAGCCTTGCCAAAGCTGTAGATGCCACTAATCGTTACCAGTTCTGCCTCGGCTATATGGCCACGGTTCCATTCTTCCGGTGTACGTACGTCTATGACACGCGTTCCCCCATCTATCATTTTTTTAGCGTCATCTGTCCCAATCGTGGTGTATGGTAATGCTTCATCCTCGTCTTCGTATGCCATGTCTCTCTCCTATTTTTTCTGTTCTTGCGCTTCGTTATTATATTGTTCCAGCCAGATGCGACCCAGGAGTGTTGGAGTAATTATATACTCGTCACCTACAAACTCCATCGTAAGCAGCCCCTGATCTTCCATGTCGCGAAAATCGTCGGTGGTGAGATAGTAGGTGCGAAGTATGCGTGTTAAATCGCTCTCCGGCAGTTGTTTCCAGTTCAACAAAATACTCAGGATAGCAGCGTACTTCGAGCTACCATCGTCAACTGCTCGCATAAACTATCCCTTTCCTTTCGCGTCTTTTGTATGGCCTCATTATAGCACAATCTCTTCTTGCATCTTATGCTCTCTTGTAATACAAGATAGTCTATGCTATACTTGCCAAGTATCATGTTTTACAAGATAGTGTATATCTCAAAGGTTCTTATGGATAACAGGCACACACAACTTCTTAAAGGCGCATTGGACATATGTCTGCTTGCTCTGATTGCTCAACGTCCCTGCTATGGCTACGAGATGGTTGAACGCCTGACACAGCACGGTCTTGAGCTTGTGAGTGAGGGCAGCATTTACCCACTGTTAAGCCGATTGCAGCAGCAAGGCTACATTGAAAGCTACTTTATACAATCAACAGAAGGCCCCAAACGCAAATACTACCGCTTACTTCCAGCAGGAGCACAGGAGTTTAAACGATGGCGGCAGGAATGGTTTACCTTTTCCAATGCAGTTGAACAAATCCTGAGAGGAGAAGCTACCAATGATAATGACACAACAACAAGAACAAGAAATTTCAGAACTGGTAGTGGCCTGTGAGGCTTACTGGCTCCTACGAGGCATTCCAGCCTCTACGAGAGAAGACATGAAGTTGGAACTCAAGCAACATCTGGAAGAGGCTATAGCAGATGGAAAATCGATTGAGTCTGTCATAGGTACCAATCCTCACACATTTGCGGAGTCCTGGGCACGAGAAATGCATGTCCACATTTTAACAGGAGACTTACTTCCGCGCCTTGTTTCCTTACTGCTCATAATGATAACAATGTTTGTAGTTTTTGAACACAGTATTCTACACTCACTTTCATTCCCAATCAC
>CAXTUE010000235.1:0-7311 GCA_964247355.1 uncultured Ktedonobacteraceae bacterium
CTTACCAATTATGGTAAGCAGCTTATGGCAAGCAACTTGTGCAGCCGCATTTACAAGGCACAAACCGTAATTCTATGTTCCGGCGTTTACTGACCGAACAAATATATCCTTCTGGGTTGGTTGTTTAAGATACATTATCAACCAATGGAATATGTGACCAGCAACAAGGAGTAACCGATGACACGTACGAATGACCCAATGATGTTAAGCACAGCAGTGGTAGGATTGGGATAGAGCAATTGAGGATTGACGAGGATAAATCCAGTTACGAGCAACAAAAAACCGAAAGACATAATCAGGCTAAAACGGCTTTCCTTCAAAATATAGAGATAGGCATACCGGAGAAGAGCCGCTCCATAAATTGCAGTACGAATGTTATTCAAAGCCACAGGTATAAGCTGACTTGAAAAAGCTGGCAATATAGGTGTAAGTGCGATAAGTACCACAAGTCCTGCTGCGAAAATCACTTGCGCTCGCTTGAGTTGCCCTAGTTGCTCGTGTGATTTTACCAAAGAACTCAAAAATATAAAAAGTGCTGCACTCGATGAACTCGCATAACGTGCCCAATTTGTGTTGTAAGGCACAAGGCGAGCATCACCTATATTACCCATAATGACAGCGACCGCAATGAAGCACATCGATAAACCAAGAACAAATAATACTTCACTACGAGACAGGGCGTACATGTAAAAGGCTCGTATCGCGATGATGACACAGACAACTCCGATAGGTATTGTCGAGACATTGGCAAGTGTTGAAATAGTCATAGATAGCACCTCCTCTGCTAGGAATGTTCGAGAATGAGAGAGGCATTAATACTGTTTCCTCCCTGATCGTGTAATTGAATCTTCTGTTGCTGTAGCAGGAGACGTATTACGTCCACTAGCTCCTTTTCATCTAACTTTGCTAACCGGGCAATTGTAGCAATATTCCTTTGATCATTGACAAATGAGTAGACCTGTCGGGTTTTTTTATCAGGCAGAATAGTTGCATTTGCAAAAGGATTGCCCGTCCTTATTTCTTCTATACTTTCAGCTCGATGAGGGATAAGAGTGGCAATATCTGGTTGCACATGTTGGAGTGTACTTTCTTCGACTGAAACGTCTGGTTTTACGAGATCGGACGGAGTAGTCAAGAGGCCGTAGTTAGCGGCAACAACAAAGCCATGTTGGAAGGTGAAATTAATAGCTCGTCCCAATCGCTCTGATGGTGGTTGCGCCAGGAAAAGCGATACGAGCATACACAGCGGCGTAGCAATTTTCTCTCTCGCTGCCTCTTTTCTAGGAGGCAGCAACTGAGTGTTTCCCACAAAATAACCAGCCCAGTAATGAAGACCGTAATGAGCAAGGGCCTCCACTTGAGAAGATGAAAAAATATTTGCTGTTGGCTGCGGTACTACACTGCGTTTTTCTCGTAAAAGGTGCTTTACCACATCCGCTACCTGCTGATTTGCATGAACCTTGAAAGGGAGAGCAGGATTCTGTCTTGCGACAGTTCGTAGTTCAAGTTGTAAATCTCCACTTGCATATGCCTGCGTCGCCCAAAGCTGGATAAGCGGTAGTTGCCACTGATTCACCATTGTATGAGACATCCAAAGGAGCACGTCGTCTATATGCTGCATTTTCAGTACTTGCTGTCTGAATTGAGAAACAAGCGCAATCGGCTGCATCCCAATTCTGGGTTGTTGAGGGGTGGAAGACATGATTTTGTTTCTTTCGTTAAGAACTGCTAACAACCACTGGTAAAGTAAAGAACGCAACCAGAATTGTACATTTCCGAGTTGAGAATGCTCAAAAAGAACAAAGATTTGGAGCGAATATTACTCCTTTTTGAGTATAATAGTGAGAACGAGTCGATGTACACAAGACAGTACTTTTAGGGTAGTAATTGTATAGCTAGTCAAAGACATTCAGTACAACACGATTGGGAATTATATTGTGCTGAACATCTTTGCAGAATTTAAAACACGGATAAGTAACGTTCAATCTCCCATGCGGAAACCTGCTTGCCGTATTCGGTCCATTCGATGCTCTTCGCGTCCAGAAAGCCTTCATAGATAGAGTCGCCGAGCGTCTCACGGATCAGACCATCTTCGCGTAGTGCTTCGAGGGCCTCGCCGAGTGTGGCGGGTAGAAGACGAGAGCGTGTGCGAGACCGTTCGCTCTCGTCCCGTAAGAACAGGTTTTCATCCATTGGTGCGGGTAGTGTCAGTTTGCGCTGAATACCGTCCAGACCAGCGCGTAACATAACGGCCAATGCGAGATACGGATTACAGCTTGGATCGCTGCAGCGCAACTCGATGCGCATTGACGCCTGCGGATTCGTGCTGGGATGCGGTACGCGAATCAGTGCTTGCCGATTGACACGTCCCCAGTTCACATGTGAAGGTGCCTCAAAGCCTGGAATGAGCCGTTTATAGGAATTGACCAGGGGCGCGACAATAGCACACAGGGCACGAGCGTGAGCAAGCTGACCAGCGATAAAGTAGCGTCCAATCTCGGAAAGACCGTATTCGCCCTGTGCATCGACAAAGGCGTTGTGTCCTGTCGCAAGGCTTACAAGCTGCTGGTGCATGTGTAGACCAGAACCATTGATGCCGTAGAGTGGCTTGGGTAAGAACGTGGCGTACAGATTAGAGTGGGCCGCGATTGCCTTAACAACATATTTCGCGGTCGTCAAACCGTCCGCGATATGGAGCGCATCGGCTGTTTCAAGGTCTATCTCGTGTTGACCGGCAGCGACTTCGTGATGACTTGCCTCTATCGCGATGCCCATTTGTTGTAGCGCGTACACCATCTGGCGACGTACGCTGGCCGCAAGGTCGGTAGAAAGATCGAAGTAGCCACCACGATCATGTGGCAGTGGTGTCGGCGTCTTATTGTTGAGTTGAAGCAGGAAAAATTCTAGTTCTGGTGCGACCTGGAAGCCATATCCAAGTTCACGCGCCATCTCTAGCACCTGTAACAGGGTCGCGCGCGGATCGCCATCGAAGCGTTCGCCATCGGGCGTACGTACATCGCAAATCACGCGTGCCACCGCATCATCAGTATATTCCAACAGTTCGTTATTAGACGATAACGAAGCAGGACGGACCGTGCCGGGTAAGACCGCAAAGGTGGAGAGGTCGGGAAAGAGATACATGTCGCTTTCGGCAATGCGCGCAAAGCCCTCAAGTGACGAGCCATCGAACCATTTGCCGTGTGTCAGACAATCGGGAAATTGCTCGACTGGAATGGTCACGCACTTTGCCATACCCACCACATCCGTAAACTCCAAATTGACAAAGCGCACTCTTTGCTGCTGAATCGTCGCGAGAATCTGCTCCCGCTTGCTTTTCGGATATTCCTGCTTATGAGCCATAGAATTTCCCATCTTCATTAAAGTAAATTAGTGGCATCAATTTACACTGCGATAATAATTTTCCTGTACAATGATAACATATGTAGCTCAAGAAGGGAAAACTGGAGAATGGCACAAGAACTTTTGTATTTCTGGGGAATTGGCGATATGCATTTTCGCGCACGGGAGCAGTGGGAGGCGTTTCATGCACCACGTATGCGCACAATGTTTGAGGATATACGTACCGTGTGGGATATTGAGGGCATGCCTGCGTTTTGTGTCGCGCCGGGCGATATTGTGGATACAGGGCATGTCGCAAACTATGCGCTGGCTAAACGCGAGATTGCGGTACAACTAGGCTCTATGCCGTTTTATCCAGGCATCGGCAATCACGAGTACCAGCCTGAGACGTTTCAGGACAACGGTCAGGACGATGAACTTCATACTCCACAGGAGTTTGAAGCACAATGGAATCGACCTGTACGTTATACATGGACGGCAGGTCCTGCTGATGATGTTGTATGTATCATGCTGGACCAGCCGAACCCATTTTTGCCAGGACAACGGGTCGAGGATAAGCATGTTGTCTTCTCGCAAGAGACGCTGAACTTCCTCGATACTGCATTAGCAGAACATGCGCACCGGCGCGCAATTATCTTCGCGCACTGTCCCCTGCACAATACCGTGCTTGACCGCGATCCGCAGCAAAATCTGGATGACGATTCGCTGGACCCCTTTTTTTATGTCGAGAATTCTAGCGAAGTACGTGCTATTCTGGCGAAGCATACCAGTTCCGCGCTCTACATCAGTGGACACACACATTCAGGCTGGGGTTCGCCACAACTTGTCTATACAGAGATGCTCGGTGGGCATCCAGTGACGCACATCAACGTCATGTCGCCGTGGTATACAGGAACACGAGCCGCGCCGCACTTCACCAATGGACGCCTGGAAGTTGGTGTAGACAAACCGGATGTGCTGGCAACCTTCGCCTTCCATGTCTACGAAGATAGCATCCTGGTGCGCGTCCGAGACCATAACACGAAGTGCTGGCTAGCGGAGTGGGAGATTCTCCTGTAACGCATAAAAAAATACAAGAGCATATGCTCTTGTATTTTTTTATGCGTTACATATACATGCTATCCCTGTGCCAGCCAGTGCTGGTCGGCTCGTTCTTCCCATACCGCACGAATCGCATTAAACTCGTCTTCTGAAAGTTTGTCAGTCCCGATCATAGCGATGTTTTGACGCAGGTGATCGAGATTTGTAGTGCCAACAATGGCTACGTCTACTCCTGGCACCGTTAGCGTAAAACGTATTGCCGTTGCGAGGGAGGCTGAAGAATCGCTTTTCAAGAAGTCATAGTGCAGTGTTTGCAGTCGCTCCCAGTAGGGATAAGCGTAGTCACTTTTAGCTAGCGTTTGATGAAGCCATGCTCCCTCAGCAATTGGACGCTTAGCAATGATACCCATACCGCGCTCTCGCGCTGCAGGAATTGTGAAGTCAATGTTTTGCTGATCGGCGATGTTGATAGAGGTTTGCAGTGTATCGAATACGCCTGTGTGAATTGCATAGCGAGCGTCTTCATTATCGCCACTATAACCGATGTAGCGTGTCTTGCCCTCACGTTTTGCCTTTTCAAGCACCTTGATAACGTCACCTTTACGTAAAACATCCAGCGAGCAACTATGTAATTGTAGCAGATCGACATGATCTGTGCGCAAGCGGCGCAGACTGCGCTCTATACTGGCTTCCAGCAAGCGTGGGTCCCAGTCAGGAAGGTTAGGTAGTTCATCACCGACGGCGTGACCACATTTGGTGAACAGAAAGTAATCGCTACGGCGGCTTGCCACGGCACGTCCTATCAAATCTTCGCTATCCCCATAGCACTCTGCCGTATCAATTACGTTGATGCCAGCGTTAAGCGCGTTATTCAATAGCGAATCAACATCGCTAACCGCCATCCCTCGTATCTCTGAACTTCCAAAGCCCAGCACACTCACCTGCATATCCGTTTTTCCAAATTGACGCGTTTCCATCTATATCGCTCCTACGTATTTGATTGATGGGTTCTTTGTATAAGCACGCATCAAACGGGGGAAACGTGTCAAACCTATAAAATGTGGGAAGTGTTGCAAGGTGTAGGGACCGATTTATCACGTCCTGCTTAGCATTGTGATTGCTAAGCAGGACGTGATAAATCGGTCCCTACAGTTGACAATAAATGCTTCCTTAGACGTTGGGAACCCAATCCTCGGCATGTGGCAGACCGGGCGTGTTGTCGTCTGCACCAGATGGCGTTTCGTTGCTGGGGCGCAACTGAATCAGTGCGTCCAGTTCTGTCTTTTTATAGAGTCGTTGTCGCTTGATACCCTGCTTGTAGCTTCTGAGTACGCCGCGACTGACGTATGTGTAGAGTGTCGAAATTTTGATACCGAGCAGATGACAGGCTTCGTGTCCGTCGAGATAATTTTCACCATTCAACTCTATCATCAGTTGTGCCTCCTTCCATCCCTGGATTATAGAGCATATGTCTTTTCCTAATCATAGATTGATAGAGGGTAGTTTGTCAATCAGGTAATAGAAATATGTTGAACACAGCACAACAGGGGAAAATGGAAAGCATGACATGGGCAAGTCCTTAAATGGTAATCAACATAAATCAAGTAGTATCTATACATATTGACATTCATCATAATCAATGGTACAACTTTAAAAGAACCTGTCTCTCTCTGGATGTTTTCGTAAAGATAGCAAAGGAGCAAGAACATATGTCAACGACGATGCCGGAAACAAATCCACAAAAGGAACCTGTCACACAACCAGCCAAACCCAACAAGGGAGGATTAGAAGGAATTGTCGCCGCTACCACCGCGATTAGCAAGGTTGAGGGCGAAGCGGGCCGCTTGATTTATCGGGGCTACAACATTCACGATCTAGCGCGCACGACAACCTTCGAGGAGATCGCGCACCTGCTCTGGTTTGGACATCTTCCCACTCGACACGAATTAACAGACCTCAAAGCAAAGCTTGTCGCCCAGCGTGTTCTTCCTACTCCCGTGGTCGAGGTGTTGAGTAATCTGCCAAAGACTGCTGAACCAATGGATGCGCTACGGACCGCGACCTCTGCATGGGGTGCGATGGAGATTCAGGGCAAGCCCAGTATCGAGCAAGCCATCGCTGTTACTGCGCGTTTCCCCCTCTTCCTTGCTGCTTTTCAGCGTCTACGCAATGGTCAGGAGCCTCTAGAGTCGCAAGCAGAACTTGATTATGCAGGTAACTACCTATACCTCTTGACGGGTCAGGCACCAAAAGAAGAGCACATCAGAGGGCTGAATGCCTATCTCGTGCTCTTAGCCGATCATGGCATGAACGCCTCGACCTTCACCGCCCGTGTCGTGGCAAGCACCGAATCTGATATTGTCTCATCAGTTGTGGCCGCCCTTGGTGCTCTTAAGGGTCCTCTGCACGGTGGCGCGCCCTCGAAGGTGCTTGACATGTTGCATGAGATAGGCACGGTCGAGAACGCGGAGCCGTGGCTACGTAATGCAATCACGCATGGTGGGCGTCTGATGGGCTTTGGGCATCGCGTCTATAAGACGGAAGACCCACGCGCCGAAGAACTGCGTGAGATGGCGCGTGTTGCGGACCCGCAGGGTTTTGTGCTGTCGCGACGCGTCGAAGAACTAGCAATTGCCTTGCTGGACGAGCTAAAACCTGGGCGTCGCCTCTACACCAACGTCGAGTTCTACTCGGCGGCCCTGCTCAACTCTGTCGGACTTTCCGGCGACCTCTTCACACCGACCTTTGCCATCAGCCGTGTCGCTGGCTGGACCGCGCACATCCTGGAACAGGTTCAGAACAACCGTCTGATTCGTCCCGAAGCCGACTACACTGGCCCGTTGGATGTCCATTTTGTACCATTGAACGAGCGATAGGTGAAAAATCATTTTGAGACACGGACGCCCACAA
>CAXTUE010000236.1:0-258 GCA_964247355.1 uncultured Ktedonobacteraceae bacterium
ACTATTGACTCACGTTTGACTGCTGGCCCTGCTAAAAAGGATGCGGTGATGGCTATCGCGCTAAACACAAGAATGGTACTAAACGCATAGGTGAAGCTTTTGGTGCGGTCTAGCAGGTAGCCAATCACAGGAGGACCGATAATGGCCGTCGGGCTGGACAACACGCTGACCAAGCCCTGCGCAACGCCTTTGCCAACACTTCGTAACTGTGCCGCCGAATTAAACACCGAGGTGTACGGGATGGTTGCTCCAAGCGCG
>CAXTUE010000236.1:309-1220 GCA_964247355.1 uncultured Ktedonobacteraceae bacterium
GAATAGGTGCTGGAATCATTAATACCGCGACACCTATCGCTCCCAATATAGTTCCAATACGCAACAGGGGAATGGCCCCAATAATTTTCCGACCGATTAGAACTCCGCCAAGCGGTCGGAAAAACATGCCTGTCAACAATGCAAACGAGCCTAAGCTTGCCGCAAGCGTCAGGGGTAAAGCATACCGGTCGATGAGATATATGGTGAGCCATGCCGAAATAGCCGCGCCCAAACCAAATGTGCCGAGATGTGAGAGTCCGAGTGTCCAGACTGCGGGTGAGCGAACGGCGGCTCCCACGTCGATTTTTGTGCGTGTGCGCGTTTCTAACCCGTCATTAACAAAGAGCCAGATCAAAATAGATATCGAACTTAAAATACCCCAGAATAGAAAGCAGCCGCGCCATCCAATAAAAGGTAGTAGAAGCGGTGTCACGAACAAACCGAGTGCCTGCCCAACCTGCGTTGCTCCACCATAAAGCCCTTGCCCTAGCGAAGCATGCTTACCCAGTCCCGGCGCTACTCCAGCTCCCGCGATAAATGCCCCACCGGAGCCAAAGCCGACCAGGAGTCGGCAGAAGAGTACCCACAGGAGATTAGGAAAAAGCGGTAGCAGGACGCCCCCCACAACGATTAGCCCGCTAAACCAGATCAGGACTGGTCGCGTCCCAAAGCGGTCCACCAATGCTCCTGCGGGAAGATAGGTAATAGCCAGTCCCAGGAAGAGCAGCGTCGAGAGTAAGCCCGCTTGCCCACTTGAAATATGTAGCTCTGCCCGTATCGTAGTAATCAACGGGCTGAAGTTGGTGTAGTGAATAGAGACAACCACGGAGGTCAGACATGCCGCGAAAATACGCAGTGGAACACTACTCGGCTTCTGTAGCCGAATTGTTTCAGACGAAGACTGTTCTGAA
>CAXTUE010000236.1:1230-7279 GCA_964247355.1 uncultured Ktedonobacteraceae bacterium
GCCCGTGCCATAGAAAATATACTTTCTGATCTTTAAACGAATGTACGATATCTGCTATAACGTCATTGTAGCACTCTTGTGGGAACGCGTTGTTGATTGCAAATTTGACAAAACAAGATAGTAGTGCCAACAGACGCGCACAAGCATGTAGAAACGGACGCCCACAATGGGACTACCCTACTATATACGGCAGGTTATAGTAGAGTGATGCCCTTATGGGCGTCCGTTATATCTTTAAGTAATTTTACAATCTACATTATTTAGTAATAAACTCTCCAAAGGAAACCGTGTGATAGCGCACCTGAAGCTTCACAGATTGAGAATTATAACTTTCCATATGTATTTCTAATAAATCTTTCAAGCGTTGCGCAACAAAATCGGCTCCCCCGTGTTCCGCATTCAGAACAGCCACGAGTGTGTGCATACCGTGAATACTTAGCAGATCATCTTTCCGTGTGAATTTTCGCAGTATTGGCAGCATCTTTTGCAATAGTGCGCGAATATTTTGTTCTACCTGTATATCAAGTAGCTTTCCTCCCTCACGCTGAATATGAAAGACAATCACACTTTGCGTTTTTGAGATGCGTCGTAGTTTGCGCTCTGTGTCTTCCAGCATCTTAGTCGTTGCGACTGCTTGCCAGACAGCATGCGAACGTTTTCTCATCACATCATAATGGCCCTGCAAACGCGCAAGCCCCTCTAAACCTATTGTGCCAATCGTCCAGATAAACTGCTTTGGACTACTTGCTACGTAAGGGGTGCTAGTAAAAAGTTCCTGTAGAATAGGAAGTACGCTCATTGTCGGTGCTTCGTACCGTTCCTGCTCCCGTATTTTGAGATGTCCAGCATGTATGCGTCGTCTCTGCTTCAGGAAATCACGAATGGTCATAGGACCTTTGTTGTAGACAAGGGCCTCCGGCTCGTAAACAAGTGAAAGTTGTTGTGCCGAAATCGCGGCCTGAATAGAAATTTCGTCAACCGCAGTATCGGTCGGAATGCTCTCTATTGTATTGCGAAACGCAACGACCTCGCCCAGTTTCGGACTGCGACGTGCCATACGATCATGCAGTAGCCATAAGAGATGAACGGCATGTCCAACAAAGGTTTCCTGATCGTTCACGGGAATAGGATGTGCTCCTACCATGCCCACCTTGTCGTCTAAGAAGTGCACACAAAGTTGTTCCAGCGTGTCACGTTCAGGGATGATATCGGCCCCTACCATGACAAGAATTTTACTACGCGCATGTTGCAAAAAGAGATTGATAGCCGACGCCTTGCCCTCACGTCGGGGTTGCACGAGCAACTGAATACGTGGTTCCGTTGCCATCATTGCCTCTACGACCCCGACCGTGTTGTCTGTACAACCGCTTGCAACAACGATAATCTCGCTGAGCGCAGTTGCTGCATGAGTCTGTTGTAGAAGCGCATCCAATGTGCGTCCGATATTCGCTTCTTCGTTGTAGGCCATGACGCCAACACTATACTCAATGCATTGAGTTGAAAGTAGCGATAACGCATGTTGAGCCTCTAACGCTTCCGATTGTGACATAAACTCTAGCATTTGTTCTTCAATATTGCTGACCAAGAGTGTTCCTCCTTCTATGTATACTCTTATCTATCGTCAGCATAAGTGCTTGCTTGAATGGATGCATTGAGATAGCGTACTTACAATCTCTCAATTTGGTCAGAACGCCGTAGATATTTGCGTTCGCGATATTGCTCCTTAAAGCCTATGCGCTTGTAGAGAGGAAACCCCATCTGCGTAGCTTGCAAACAGACGTAACGATAGCCTCGTGCCTGTGCTTCAACTAAAGATGCAAGCGTAATAGCCCTTCCAAAGCCTTTGCCACGTGCAGAGGGAATGCTACTCACATCATAGATGCCAGCCATCCCATCCGTAAGAAGAAGCGTTGAAGCAGTAACAGGTTCATCATTCATATTTCATGTTCTTTCCTGAACTACTCATTCTTTGATTGTATGCTATCCTGTTAATTACGAGAATTAGTATACCAATGCTTAGAATTATGTGATACGAGGTATACGCATTGTTGAACGCATCCTGTAACAAAAAGAAACCCTTGTAGGAGAAGAGATACATGGAACCATTAGTCACACTTTATGAACGCGAACCTGTTGCTACCGACACACTGCCTACACAACTCGCCACACTCTACGGTGGCGGTTTCGCATTACCACAACCTGTACAACAAGAGCGTCCCTATGTGATTGCGAATTTTGTGGAGACGATAGACGGTGTTGTAGCATATAACGCACCTAAGCAAACGGGTGGAGCGGCAGTCAGTGGCAATAACAAACAGGACAAAATGGTAATGGGCCTGTTACGTGCCGTTGCTGACGCGGTAGT
The DNA here is from genome assembly GCA_964247355.1 of uncultured Ktedonobacteraceae bacterium. Lineage (GTDB taxonomy): Bacteria > Chloroflexota > Ktedonobacteria > Ktedonobacterales > Ktedonobacteraceae > JBBQVS01. Next base: position 3,596 of record CAXTUE010000236.1, read on the forward strand.
CATCGGTACCAGTTCACTTCGAGAAGACGCTAATCATCGCCATATTCCATCGACTATCTCTCCCGACTACGCAAACGATTACGCGGAATTGCGGACACGCTTAGGCAAGCGAGATACACTCCCGATGAGCGTTATTCTGTCGGCAAGCGGCGACATAAACTTCGAGGATAAAACGTTTCATACTCCTGATTTGAAAGCCGTTGTCATAACAACCTCGCAGGGACAAGACGCTATCCGTCAAAAAAAGGTCCCACAAGGCGTAGATATACACGTAGTTCCCTCTCATTCCAACTCAGAACAAGGCGTTTCACCTGCTGATGCCCTATCGTTGCTTATGCGCGAATATAGAGTACAAGTTGCCTTATACGCAGGTGGCCCCAACTTGTTCTCCTCACTTTTGAAGGCACAACTGGTTGCCGAACTATTCGTTACAGTGGCACCACATCTCGCCGGACATTCGCAAGGCACACATCGTTTTTCGCTTGTAGAAGGTTATGCATTCCAACCAGATCAATTATGGGCAACTCTGATGAGTATAAAACTGGCCGGAAGCCATTTGCTGTTGCGCTACAGATTTGCGTGAACTATAGGGGCTATAATTATGTGTTTCGATGAAATACTGTGAATATCCTAGAGACCGTAGGGACCGCATTCATCACGTCCGGTGCACATCGAGGGACCAAAGACGGACGTGATGAATGCGGTCCCTACCCTCCAAGAGAGTTTGTGAAACCACATCATTATGCCTCGAAGCTGGCAACATTGGCAACTTGTTACCGCAGTCAGGGTGCCCGCAAGGAGCAGACTCCCTTGCGGGTGTCCTGGTCTCTGCTACATTCTTCTCATCCCAATGCATTACTTTGCGACGAATCGACCGAAGCACTACCGGTCGCACTATTAACATGCTCAGCATCATCGACGCTCTCGTCCTCGCTAGACGTTTCGTCTTCGCTAACAGGAGATGGTTCAGGGACGCTCCGTACTGGTTTGCTTGTCGTACCACGATGACGAAGGAAAAGAATAATACTTGCTCCAATCACCATGATCGCCGTGATGAGGTGGACCGTATTGAAGGGCGTACCGGGGAAGAACCATGAATCCGTACGCAGGAACTCAATGAAGAAGCGACCAAGTGGCGACCAGATCAGGAACAGCAAGAACACATCGCCCTCTTTGAGATGCTTTGCGAAGCGACGTGATATCCATAGAATAAGCACGAAGCCAAGCAGGTCCCAGAGCATTTCATAAAGGAAAAGAGGATGGAAGCGTGTACTATCAGGATATTTTATGAGATCGTTGTAGGGAGGAAGCCGGTGAGCAGCGTCTATACGTAAGCCCCACGGCAGCGTAGTAGGCGGTCCATACAATTCTTGATTAATAAAATTGCCGATGCGTCCGATGGCTTGCCCTAGCAGCAGGCCGACACCAACCCCATCGAGGTATGGCAGCAACGGAAGTTTGCGATACCGTGCGAATAGAATCAGTGCGATACCGCCGAATATGAACGCACCATAGATATGAATGCCGCCGCGCCATACCTGCAATATCTCGATAGGATGCGCGAGATATTCTTCTAGTCCACCAGGTCCACGAGGCGATTGTATAAAGACATAGTAAAGGCGTGCGCCGATGATTGCTGGAATCAGTACCCACATCAGCATGTCCCATACCGCACCACCATCATGTCCATGCCGTGAGATATAACGCCCTGCAACGTAGGTCCCTAAGAATATTGCCAGAGTCATTGTAAGACCGTACCAGTGAAGCGCGAACGGACCAATCGAAAACACTATAGGACTAACTGGGGGATACATGTGCAATTCCTTATTCTATGTAACCTAAATCGCGTAAGCGACGGTACACTTGTGGGTCATCAAACTCTTCTGTCATCGGTGTATCGCTAGATTCGACATTGTTGATAAACGTATGTAAACGTTGTTGTAAGGCTTTGGTCTGTTCGGGTAGTATAGCATGCAGGTCACGTTGCTCGGAAGGGTCGTCAAAGATATCGAATACTTCCGCATTGGCATCATCTGTTTGAATGAGTTTGTGCCGTCCATTCCACAATGCATAGCGTGTCTGATCACAATGACGCAGCTCTACGAGATCAGGGCGCCGATGCTCCATGATCTTCAACAAATTTTTCGGTGTCACGCCCATTGCAAAGATGTTGCCCGCATCAGGATCGCTCTCGTCGTTTTGTGCCAACGAAAGTGCCTGCTCTTGCTCCGTACCAAGATCAGCCGCCGTAAGTGCAGTATGGAAAACGCGTCGTGTTGAGACAACCGAATCCACCGTTGTACCACGCGCAAGGTCTCCATTAGGATCGCGGATAATTAACGGCACATGCACAAGCTCATTGTAAAGCGAGATACTATGCCCCATAAGTTGCTTCTCACCAAGATGATCGCCGTGGTCTGCACAGATGATGACAACCGTGGAGTCAAGGACACCACTTGTTCGCAGCTTCTGCAGGAACTCACCAACCAACTCATCCTGGTGCGCGACCTCCGCATCATATACACCATCGAGCGTGGACTTATGCTCTGCATCCATAGGCGTGATAAGCGGTGCTAACCAACCAAACACGTCGCTATTGAATTGACGTAGATAGCGTTGCTCGGCCTTATCTTTCTTCAATTGAGGTGCGAACCGCTCGATAAAGCGAAGTGGCGGGTGATAGGGCGTATGCGTTCCCATCAGGTTGATAAAGCTAAAGATAGGTTGATCTTTCTCTAACCCTTTCCGCTCAATATGGAGTTTCGCCGCATCATTAAGCGTCTTTGGAGTATTGCCCTTAAACTTGAGCGCGGTTTGCCAGATAGGGGCAAGCAAGGGCGAGAATGAGAGGTCGAGCAAGGTGTCGGAATGTGCGAAGTAGTCTTGCGCCGCCGTCAAACCTGTCGCGAGAAAGCGTTTGAAGTGTCTGCGATAGCGGTCAAACATGCTCAAGTTTTCTCGTGTCTGGTGTGGGCGCGAAGTCATCAAGCCGCTATAGCTTAAAAAACTCTGGAAGCCGCGATGTAGACCTGTATTGACGACGCCAATCAGTGGATTATTACAAAATCCTGCCGTAAAGTAGCCATTGCGTCCCAGCCGCTCCGAAAGCGTAGTCAAGTTGTCGGGCAGCATTGAGTAGGCATGAAACATAGAGTGGCGTCCAGGATAGAGACCCGTGAACATAGAGGTATGCGAAGGAACAGTCCATTGCCCTGCGGCGTAGGCATGGCGAAAACGGGTTGCATCTTCTGCAAAGGCGTCGAGGTGCGGCGAGGTCTCGGCGGCATAGCCATAACAGGAAAGGCGGTCAACGCGCTGCGTGTCAAGCACAAGCAGCATAATATCGGGACGAGTGGTCAAGATGTATCTCCTCAACGCTTAGCTTCGTTAAAAGGGCTAAGTGCCTTGTTAGAATGTTATTTATGTCTATACCATAGAACGTTAAAGATGATGTAAGCGATCTCTCCCACATTATCCTTAACTTTTTTGTATCACAACGAACCTATCTCGTCAATATCTTAACTCTATAGGACATTTGACACTCATTCCTGCCAATGCTTTTTCTATACAATAGTGTCAAGACGAGAGGTAAAGTAACAAGCTTCTCGCATATAAACATTATCAATAACTATATACGCTTTCTATAAGAGAAATATAACCAAAGGAGTGTAAGATGATATCAAA
>CAXTUE010000237.1:0-7246 GCA_964247355.1 uncultured Ktedonobacteraceae bacterium
CTACTATATAGCGCGTTAACGAAATACTACCGTGTGTATGGTAGGGCTAGTCCCCTTGTGGGCGTCCGTTCGGTTTCACATTCTGTATATTTGTTCCGACACTTTGTACATCTATTCTCACATTTCGTTAGCTTTACCACATCCTTTTCTTTTTTAACCGTGAGCATCAATAAAAGTCGTCACTAATCGCACCATTTCATTCTGTTTCTCGATATGGGGCGAGTGACCACAATCTGGCAAAACTTCTTCTTGATAATGGCCGCCATTTGCTTTATAGGCATCGAGGATGGTACGTACCTGTGTGACCATTGGTTGAGGTGGGTAGGCTTCGGCTCCGGGCCAGCCGGGGACGGCGCCGAGTTGTCCTAGAAAGCCGAGGTCGAAGAGAGAGGTGTCAGAGACGATCTGGTCGTCGGCTCCTCGTACCCATAAGACGGGGATGCTGGAAGGAATGGACGCGAAATCTGCTTGCTTCATGTATTTGGGCGATAGGGCGTTGTTCACGCCTTGTGTACCGGGGGCGACACTGGGCCAGTTCGGGGAAGAGGTAGTATCGCCGGGATAGTTGCCGGGGGTTACTTTGGTTGAGAGCAGGCCAGTCAGGTAGAGTTCTTCGCGGTCGGTTGGGGCGCGGAAAGGTGGCTTGACATAGAAGGTGTTCATGACGCTACGTGGTGAGCTTTGTTCGTTGCCTCGATCTCCCTGCGCGATACGCTGTACAAAGTCAGGATTTGCAGTCCCGCCACCGCTACCGGCAAAATCGGGCCACGTTGGAGTTCCCTCGGCTCCTTTGGTACCACCGAAGCCATATGGAGAACCCGGAGCTTGCAGAATGAGGGAATGCAGTCCTTGTGGAGAATCGATTGCATATTGCATAACGATGTTTCCACCCAATGACCAGCCAAAGAGGTGGAAGGCTTGCAGGTCGAGAGCTTGCACGAAGGATGCGAGATCGTCCGAGAAATCGCGCATACCTCGTGTCGCATTAACGGGTAATGTCTCGCTGTCGCCGTAACCTCGCATATCAGGAGCGTAGAGCGTGTAACGGGTTGTGCTGCTGAGTGAGAGCATGAAATCTTGAAAGAAGAGGGACGATGAGCAATTGCCGTGAACGAGGAGCAGTGAAGTTGGTCCTGTTCCAGCCTTCAAGTAGGCCACGCGAAGTCGAGATGTCTGTACTGTATGTTGGGTGATACCTGGAAATAATTGAGGAGTACTCATAACCTAACAAACCTCCTTGTTGTTCTCTGACTTATTGTATCATTTCTACGGAGCTAGTAGACCTTAATGAAGTTACAAGCTATCCAGCAAACAAAAACTTCTCAAGTCCCCGAATATCCGTCTTTAATCGAAACAGGTCGCCGGAGAGGGGGTAGGCTTTTCGCTGTTCATCGCTGAGTCCTTTGCTGGCAGAGGTGATATAGAGTTCGTCCAAGTTTTTGCCACCGAAGACACAGCTTGAGGGTTGAGGCACAGGAACATCAATGACACGCTCGACTTTTCCATGAGGGTCGTAACGCACAATTTTCGCACCACCCCAACGAGCACTCCACACACATCCTTCGCTATCGACCGTCAAGCCATCGGGTACGCCTTGCTCATTGAATGTATCGACGAACGTCCGGCGAGAGCTAATTGTACCTGTTTGCGAATCGAAATCGTACATGTAGATACTATGCTTCGTGCTATCCGTAAGGTACATACGCGTGTTGTCAGGACTCCACCCCATACCATTAGGGATGATAAAGTTTGTATCCATGACGTGAACCGAATGGTCAGGGTCGAGCCTGTAGAGGATACCTTCAGGCTTTTGCTTCTCTTCCTCCTCGCTCATCGTGGCGGCCCAAAAGCGGCCCCGGCAATCTACAGCACCATCGTTAAAGCGTTTATGCGCTTGACCTGCTTCTGGATTCGCTATGACATCTAGTACTTGAGCGTGCGTATCCCACAATGCAAAGCCGTTTTTTGTCGCGAGCACAAGCCCGCCTGTCAGCCGGAATGCTAACACGCCCACAGCAACACCCACAGCAAAGACGCGATGCTCTCCTGTTTCTGGTTGTAGCTGGTGGATGGTGTGGCCCTGAATATCAACCCAGTACAGAGCCTGTTCTTGTACGTTCCAGACCGGTCCTTCCCCCACAATGTTTTGTGTTGCCAGGATGTGTTCTACAGTAGACATAGCAATAGCTCCATTTGGCTAGAAATTTCATACCTGTAACTACTCGTATGATACGATATCTTTGATTGGAAAAATTATAATTACGAAAATCATCATTTATGACCTAGTAGGCCGAAGGAAAAAGTTATGAGCAAGCACCTCTCTAAAAAGCACTTTGTTCCACTACTTCTCTTGTTGCTCATAGCAAGTGCATGCATGGAAACAAACACTACGCGCAAAAATCAGAAAGACGGAAGTGTAGCAGCACTAACTCAATACGTAAATCCTCTTATTGGGACAGCCGATGGTGGATCACACTTTGGTTTTACAGGCAACAGTGGCGATACGTTTCCAGGCGCAACGTATCCTATGGGGATGGTGCAGTGGAGTCCTGATACCCCCTCCAACCTTCCGGGTGGCTACTACTATCCTGATGACACAATCAAAGGACTCAGCCTGACGCATTTTAGTGGGCGTGGTTGCCATGTCTATCAAGATATTCCCTTTATGCCATATATAGGTACGGTGCTTGCATCACCGGCAACACAACCAGCTATCTACTACTCGCATTTCTCGCATGAACGGGAACAGGCTCATCCTGGCTACTATGGTGTGCATCTTGATACATCTAATACAGATGTGGAACTTACAGTAGGTCTCCATACCGGTTACGGACAATTCATGTATCCTGCCTCAACAAACTCGACGATGCTGATCAATGCAGGGAGTAGCATCAATGGCAATTCAGCCTCTAGCGTGCATATTGATAGCAACAACAATGAGATTACAGGGTCCGCAACGAGCACGGTTGGTTGTGGAAGTAGTGCATACACGCTCTATTTTGCCGCACAGTTTGATCGTGCGTTTCGTGCTTTTGGCACATGGAATAATGCAAACGTATCTCATAGTTCAACAACCAGTAGCAGTCCGCATTCCGGTGCCTTCGTTACTTTTGATACCACACAGCAACAAATCATTCACGTAAAAGTTGGTATCTCGTTTGTCAGTATAACAAATGCGCAGCTCAATAACGCAAGCGAGAATGGCAATGCTAACTTCGTGACGCATCGTGCGGCCGCAGATGCGGCATGGAATACTCGTTTGAAGAGCATCGAAGTGCAGGGTGGGACCGAGGACGAAAAACGCATTTTTTATACGGCACTGTATCACACATTTTTGCATCCGAATATTTTCAATGATGTCAACGGTCAATATCTCGGCTTTGATGGACGCATACACACCATAGCACAGGGTCATGCACACTATGAAAATATCGCGGGCTGGGACCAGTATCGCTCACTGATTCAGTTACGCGCCCTATTAGCTCCCGCCGGGACGAGCGATGTCGCACAATCGCTGGTAACGGATGCGGAACAGGGCGATGGTCATCTACCGCGCTGGGAACAAGTAAATGTTGATTCGCATGGTATGAATGGTGACGATGGTTCGGTGCTTCTCGCGCAAGCATACGCCTTTGGCGCGAACAATTTTGATACACGAGGCGCGCTGAACGCGATGACAGCAGGGCAAGCGGGGATACGTGAAGGGCTAGCCGATTACTTAAAGTCAGGCTATGTCCCATTGGAGGCATCGAAGAATAGTACCGCTATTACAGAGGAATAGTAACGACGATTTCGCTATCTCGCGCTTCGCACAAGCAGTAGGAGACACAAAGCTAGCGGCCACATATCTTCAGCGTTCAAACAACTGGCAACATGTCTTTAACGAGACAAGCAGATACATGCAACCGCGCAACCGTAACGGCGATTGGTCTTCGGGCTTTGCTCCCACAAGTCAGAATGGCTTTACAGAGGGAGACGCCGCACAATATAGCTGGTTTGTACCCTTTAACTTGCGTACGCTGTTTGACAAAATGGGCGGAAATGCACGTGTCAATGGACGCCTCGACAATTTCTTTGCTCAACTCAACGCTGGTCCGAATAGTCAATACGCGTTTATGGGGAACGAGCCGTGCTTTGAGACACCGTGGGAATATGATTTCACAGGAAGACCAGCACAGACACAACGCGTAGTTCGTGCCATTCAAAACACGCTCTTTTCCGCAACGCCAGCAGGTTTGCCAGGAAACGATGATGGTGGCTCAATGTCTGCGTGGTATGTTTTCTCGGCACTTGGCCTGTATCCCGAAATTCCTGGCGTGGGCGGCTTTGTCATCGGTAGCCCCCTTTTCTCATCCATTAAGCTGCATTTAGGGGGCGACCACATACTCACAATTAGTGCTCCCTCGGCTTCCGATGCAACACCATATGTACAACATCTCCTCGTCAACGGTCAATCATCAACAAAGTTATGGCTCGCCTGGAACACAGTGAAACAAGGCACGACGCTTGCATACACACTAGGGGGAAAGCCGACGACATGGGGTAGTGGACAAGCAGATGCACCACCGTCTTATCCAACCTAGAATCCAACGTCCACAGTAGTTTGTGAGTGTATATACTACGGGAATATGTGTATTGTTCTGAAGGGGCAACGGACGTGATGAATGCGGTCCCTACCATTGCCGAGAGATGTAGTGGATGTATCAATCATTATATCCTGCTCCCGTTTTATAGGCATATTGCCTAAACTATCAACATTCTTTTTAGGCACTTCACCCAAAATTGGCTTTACAAATTCACTTTTCTCTGTTATCCTAAGAGAAGGACAATGTGTTCGGCGAAAATTGGAACGTATCAATGGGTTTACATCCCGCAAAGGAGCAGGACGTATGGAGATGAATTCTTTTTCTCACGAAACGAAGACTGAGACCGATAGAACGCATATCGGACCGTACAATGCATGGCTCGAAAATGGCTCGTTGCATGTTTATGGTCATTCAGTAGGTCAAGGCACAGGTTCAAATTTAAGTATGACTCCGCAAGAGACACTCCGTTTCTTCGAGTGGCTCTCCAACAATCACGAAGTCCTTTCTCATATGGCGCGTACTATGTAGTGCTCCATTCATTTCAATAGTAGATACCAAGCAAAGAGCCGGGCAATGCGATATTACATTGCCCGGCTCTCTGCTTGTTGAATATCTAGCGCGCAAAGCGACGTAAGCGTAACGAGTTGCTTACGACCGTGACCGAGGAAAGGGCCATTGCCGCCGCCGCGAAGATTGGCGCATTCTCTCTTAGCACGGGAATTAAGGGCGACAGTATGGCTATAGGAATTAGGATAACGTTATAGGCAAAAGCCCAGAAGAGATTTTGCTTAATTGTACGCATGGTTGCGCGAGAAAGTGCTAGCGCGGTTGCAATACTCTTCAGGTTGCCTTTGACCAACGTGATATCCGACGCCTCTATCGCTATATCCGTCCCTGTACCCATCGCGATACCTGCATCGGCTTGCACCAGCGCGGGCGCATCGTTGATGCCGTCACCGGCAAATGCTACGATCAGCCCCTGCTCCTGCAAATGTTTAACCTGATGGGCCTTATCCTCCGGCAATACCTCCGCAAGCACATGCTCTGGCGCGATACCGACCTGTGCCGCGATTGTCTGCGCGGTACGCGCATTATCACCTGTAATCATCCATACGGTAATGCCTTGCGCTTGCAACTGCTGCACGGCTTCGGCTGAGCCGACTTTGACCGTATCAGCGACCGCAATCAGGCCAGCGAGTACGCCGTTTAGCGCGACCAACATGACAGTTTTGCCTTGAGCTTCTAGCGTAACAAGTTGACCCGCTAGCTTTGCGAAGTCGATGGAACGCATTTGAAACAATGTTCGCGTTCCAATAAGCACGGTATGGCCTTCCACAGTTGCTTCTACACCGCGTCCTGGTAAGGCTGTAAAATGTTCGGGATACGTGTTTAGTGTTAGACCACGTGCTTTCGCGCCCTCTACAATTGCACGAGAGAGAGGATGCTCTGACCCTTGTTCTGTCTCTGCCACAATACGTAACATCTCGTCTGTAGATGCGTCATCGAGAGCGAATACGTCGGTCAGTGCGGGTTTACCGTTTGTGATGGTACCAGTTTTGTCGAGTAGCACAGCGCGAACGGCTTGAATACGCTCTAAGCTTTCGCCACCCTTGATCAAAATGCCCTGCTCCGCGCCTTTACCAGTGCCAACCATGATAGCAGTCGGTGTCGCAAGTCCAAGCGCACAGGGGCAAGCAACAACCAGCACCGCAACGGCAGCTACGATGGCGACGATCCACGGATTACTCGCGCCGCTACTCATCATACTCGCGGTTTGAACTCCAACGTGGAAGATATTTGCAAGGACAGCCCACACAATAAAGGTCAGCGACGCAATCACTAGCACGGCTGGTACAAAAATGCCGGAAATGGTGTCTGCGAGACGCTGAATAGGAGCTTTAGAGCCTTGCGCCTGCTCAACCATACGTACAATGCTTGCTAGCACAGTATCGGCACCAACTTTTGTCGTCCGCATACGAAGTAGACCATATTGGTTCACCGTTGCGCCGATCAGCTCATCACCGCTAGTTTTCTCGACGGCAGTGCTCTCGCCGGTAATCATTGACTCATCGACGGAAGACTGACCGGAAAGAACGGCACCATCGACAGGAACTCTTTCGCCTGGACGAACGATCAGTTCATCGCCAACACGCACCCGCTCGATAGGTAGCTCGACTTCTTGTCCCATGTGCACAACATGTGCTGTGCGAGGTTGTAGGCCAAGCAACTTCTTGATGGCGTCATTTGTCTGGCCCGTAGCCCGTGCTTCAAGGTACTTGCCAAGAAAAATGAGGGTCACAATGAGAGCAGTAGTGTCGTAGAACGTTGTGTTGCCAACGACACCTGGAAAGAACGTGGCGAAGACGCTCAGGATGTAGGCAGCAGTCGAGCCAAGCGAAACGAGCGTATCCATATTCGTGCCAGCATGACGCAACGTCTTGATCGCCCCCCGGTGAAACTCCCAACCAACAATCGCCCAGATAGGTGTTGTCAGGACGAGCAAGAGGATATTTTCACCAGGGAAACTATTCATGAAGAACATGCTGAGCAACACAATAGGCACAGAGAGTCCAATGCCCAACAGCAAAAGATTGCACTTTCGCACAATTTCGGCAGCCTTGCGCTGAGTCCGCTCGTCTTCTTGTTGAACGCTCAGAGGG
>CAXTUE010000238.1:0-6748 GCA_964247355.1 uncultured Ktedonobacteraceae bacterium
TTTCACACGTTATATATGGTAATTCGCATTTAATTTGTTATACTTGTTAGTACTAATAATGTACAACTTCACCGATTCTTCATGTTCGAGGGGAAGATGACACAACGAATAACTCGTTCTCCATATCTTACAGATAGTCGAGTCCAAACATTTTATTTTTTACAGAGAATGGGGATTACAGGAGAAATTTTTTCGCTGGAAGACCTTTCTCAGATTCACAATGGTTATCAGATCAGTTCCATTGTTCGCTGTCTTCCCCGTTGGAAGCAATTAATGCTCAAGCAGTATCTCCTAGAGGATGGGCGAACATTTTTTAATGATAGGCGTCCAGATAGACAGTTTTATATCTGTCGCCGCCTTTCGCTATGGGACGACTGGATACCATTTATGCAAAGCTGCTTTTGGGACCGAAGTCCTATCTTGCCACCACAGCCAGAGGAGCCAGCATCCTCACCTGATCCAGTTCCCGTATCAACTCCACCTCTTCCAGATGACTTTTACTGGCTTATGGGTGTGCTCTTCACCGTATTTGCGCTCCTCTACGGTAGCATATTTCTACAAGCTATCAAGAAGCAGTGGACATGGATAACTATAAGCATTTAGCCTCTTGTACACATACTCCCCACCCTCATTCGTGTAATACATAGCGAAAGCTTGTCACAACATACACACAAAAGAGGTTTAATTACAACATGGCACAGAAACTTACGGGCAAAGTCGCGCTCATTACAGGCGCGTCATCGGGTATCGGCGAAGCTACAGCGTTAGCATTGGCGGCGGAAGGTGCTGCGGTTGCGGTTTCGGCAAGGCGCGAAGACCGTTTACAAGATTTGGTCAAGCGTATCTCGGACAACGGCGGCAAAGCCTATCCGATTGTGGCTGACGTAGCAGAGGAGGCCCAGGCCAACGAGATTGTTCAAAAGACCAAAAGCGAACTTGGACGCGTAGATATTCTCGTTAATAACGCGGGCGTGATGCTGCTCGGCATGATCGAGGGTGCCAATACCGAGGACTGGAGACGTATGATCAACACAAACGTGCTTGGTCTGATGTACGCGACTCACGCCGCACTACCGATTATGAAGCAACAGAATAGCGGGCATATCGTCAATATCTCATCGGTCGCTGGCAGAACCGCTCGCGCTGGTAGTGGTGTCTATAATGCCTCTAAGTGGGGTGTTGTCGCGTTCTCCGAAGCATTGAGGCAAGAGGTACTCAAATATCATGTTCGCGTAACCATCATCGAGCCGGGTGCCGTTGCGACCGAATTGACGAATCATATCACCGATGCCAGCGCGAAAAAGAATATCGAAGATTTTGTCAAGTCGATGACACCGCTCGAAAGCGAGGATATCGCCGCCGCTATTCTCTACGCCGTCACTCAACCTGATCGCGTAGATGTAAACGAAATTCTCATTCGACCTACAGAGCAAGAACGTTAGTTAATCAGTAAAAAATTGGGCTATTGTACCGATCTCGGTACAATAGCCCAATTTTTTATGAATGTTTCTCTTCAGCCTCGGCCTGTTCCTCGTAGAAATTGTTGATGTTACCGTAAATGCCATCAGGGAAGCGCAATTCCTGGTAGACATTGCACGATCCTGGATCGTCAGGCGTTGGGCAGATAGGAAAATCCTGCTTCGACTGCCACTCTATAATACGTTCGCGCTTGGGCGGATTATAGTCACGTGCCTTAACCTGATGCAATAGAGCACGTGAATCCGTCGCGTTATGGTCTGGTTGGTGGCTCAACAACTCGATAATCTCATCGTCCGACATAAAGTGCCGCGCAACCATCACAAAGGTCAAACGCCCATAATGCCCAATATCGGTTCCCTTTTTGAGCGCATCCAACAGGTGTGCCATCATAGGTGAATCTTGCATGTTCTCGCTCTGTGTCTCGTGTCCCGTTGTATGTTGTGTCATTATTTTATATTCCTTTCAGAACAGTTCGGCTGTAGGGGTCTCATTCCATTACACCCTGTTAGCGATTGACCGTGTTGGGAGTCTGTTGAAACGCTGGTCAATGAACTCAAACATTGTGCGTTGCCAACAGGGTGTAGTGGAATGAGACCCCTGCAGAACATCTTCGTCTCCTATATACACGTTTCACAAGCACCAACATATACAATTTTTTGGAACAAAGGTACTAATTTTACAAATTGGGAAAAATATATAGATTAACAAGTACTTTGGGAATCCCACGGACGCCCACAAGGGGACTAGCCCTACTATACAACGTAATGAGTAGCACACCTACGTTGTATAGTAGGGCTAGTCCCCTTGTGGGCGTCCGTTTTGGGGTTATGCTCGTTTTACTACCATACTTACCTTTTTCTTCTCCTGCACACGCTCATACATACACCGCACATCATCATATTGCTCATCTCCTACCACCACAAACTGCTCTATCAAACCCGTATGTAAGCCTTTTACCCCCTCAACATCCTCGTGCATCGTACACAATATCTCCTGTATTCGATTTCGTGTTTGTACGTCTATACGAGTGGATGCCACAATAGGTGGTATCGTCGATGGACCGAGCATCTCTATCACTCGTAGCTGTCGCGCAAGTTCCGGCCTCTGCTGAAACTCTACATCAAGAACGTGCGAGTCGATAGCGGCACCGTCAGCTTGCCCGTTGAGCACCGCCTGTATAGATACAGCATGTGAGCCTGTTTTATGCGTCGAGCCAAAGAAGTCGAATGTCCTGCCCCTCTGCAGCAAGCTATAGCTGACAACATTGTAGCCTGAATGCGAAGCCTCTTCATTAAATGCCCAGCGTGTCCCCTGTAGTGCGTCGAATGAAGTATATGCACTATCGCGCCGCACAATCACATCCGAATAGTACAGGGGCTTGCCAGCATAGCGTTTTCCGATAACAATGGGCGCAGCAAGCAATTCAACAGGTCGCGTTTGTACAGGCATCTTCGTGTAGAGTAGGCCACACAGAAAGCCAACATCCGCTTGCCCTGTAGCGAACTCGTCCAGCGATTGACCAACGTGTAGCGTTGAGGGAACGTTTAGACGTTCCTCAACATACCGCGTGATAGAGGCATAGGTATTGTACAGGGTGGGCGAAAGAAAGGTTGCGAAGCGTAACATCAGCTCTTCCAGTCCACCAGAAATTCTTGATTCTTGTGCTCGACCTGGACTCCCAGCATCGGGTGCAGTTCCATTGCGGGTGAATATTTGCTTGCTGGTGTGGTACGTCCTAGTGCCTCAGCCATCGCGCGAACATACTGTGGTGCGCCGCCACAACAGATGCCGATATAATTGACGCCAATCTGCTGCGCCTTACGTGCGAAATCCGCCAACTCGAAGCGGTTATGTAGAAATGGTTCAAGAGCCAGTGGAAAGGCGCGCTGTCCATTCTCTAGCTCTAACGACTCAAAGGTGGGATGTTGTGCATTCGTCCTATAGGGAACGGGTTGAGCCGCTACATAACAGTTTACAGCCGAGCGCACCCGCTCAATAAGCGGCAGCATCGTCTCTGGCCCTCTATCACAATTGAGGCCCACAATGTCAGCGCCCGCATCGGTGAGCCGTTTGCATGCCTCGATATAGTCGTAGCCGTCGCGTGTCTGCTCCTTTTGTACCGAGGCCAGCGTGACCATTGCTGGCAGTTTAAGTTGCTTGATGACATCTAATGCGATCAATGCCTCACCTAAATAATCGTTGGTCTCAGCAATCACGAAGTCGATGCCCTCTTCGACCGCCCAGCCGAGTTGCTCCTCGTACATCGCGCGTACAACCTTGCCCGATGCCACGGGATTTTGTGGATCATAGGCCCATGTGTTGCAAATATTGCCCGCGACCAGTGCATCCCCTTCGCGCGCCACCTCGTTCGCCAGCCGTACCGCTTGCCGGTTCATGCGTTCAAGGTCGTTCTCGCGTCCAACATCCTTCAGCTTCTCGCGATGTGCGTAGTATGTGAGCGCAACCATCACATCGCTACCCGCACGCAAAAACTCGCGATGCAATTGCTTGACCGCCTCTGGAAAATCCAGCACCACCTCTGGCACGTACGGCCCGGCCTTGATATAGCCCCGGTGCTCTAACTCAAAAACATATCCCTCGGCCCCCAGCACAACCCCCTGTTGTAAACGCTGCAAAATACTCCGTGTCGTTCTCTGTGACATAATATTGTTTCCTCCTTCAAACATCTATCAATGTTCCATTTGTATAGGCTGATTTAGCACTTCCTTGTGTCCGAATCTGTGCGGCGAAAAACGCTCGATGTTGTACACCGTGCTTCCCTGTATCGCCAACTGCATCAATGTCTTCCCGACCCACGAAGCGTACTTATAGCCGGTGCCGCGCCACCCCACGCCAACGATAATATCAGAGAAGTCGGGAATAGCACCCATAATAAAATTGTCGTCCTCGACCAGATCGTAGAAGCACTGGTCGACCTCCGTCACATCGACGGTTCGAGCATCGCGCAACGAGGGCATACACTCCTCGACAAAGCTATGCACATCCTGAATGCTCGTGTTGAGCGTCTTGACATCCGGTGGATTGTAAAAGCCAATCTTGACCCCCGGCACCTTGTCCGCATAAATCGGATGTCCATAAACACCTACGTCGAGATAAGCAAAGACAGGCAGCACATCTGAGGTAAATTGTTCCCATTTGTCTGCTGACGGTATAAAATATTTGGCCTGACTGGGACGGTCCGGCGAAAGCGAAAATGACAGATTACAACTTTTAACCCGCTCTAAAACTTCGTTGGTGCCAAGTCCAGCCGTGATGACCAGCTTCTGCGTCACAAATTCGCCTTGCCGCGTACTGATAGATAATTGCCCGTCACGCTGTACAATGCGATTCACTTCAACATGCTCGACAATCCGCACTCCACGCGCCCGCAATATCCTAAGTAACGTACGATTGACCTCCGGCACATACAACAGGCCAGCCTCAACATCGAGTCGCGCCAGATCAACGTTGAACTGTGGAAAGCGTTGTCGCAATTCCTGCGCATTGAACTCCTGGGTCTGTAGATGCAACTGCTGCAATACCTCGTAGCTCTGAACTGCATATGTCGAGGAAAGGTCGGGCGTAACACTCTTCTTCGCAAGATTAAGGCATCCACAGTCGATCAGGAATGGAGTCTCGGCCTTACCTTGAAATTCGATCCATAAATGTCGCGCTTCATACGCTAGTTGTGCATAAAGTGGATCAAGATAATCGTTTCTAATCGAGCGCGTGTAGCTAAACGAAGCGGACTTCTTATTGTCGCTACTGACCGTCTCTTTCTCCAAAATCGTGATGTTTTTGACAAACTCCGAGGCATAATAGGCCGTAAAAAGACCCATCACGCCGCCGCCGATAATCGTCAAGTCCTGAATTGTATGCTGCATAGAGCAATCCTTTCATCCGTGTAGGGACCGATTTATCACGTCCTCCTGGCAATTGATCATTCGGGCGAGGACGTTATAAATCGGTCCCTACCGAACATCATGAGCATAAACTTGTTCGCGAATAACAGGTTTTTTCGCCTCGAATGTGTAGAAACGTGTGCTCACCGCCTTCATCCTGTCAGAAAACAGGCCCTGCGGCATCACACCCGTGTGTAAGCGTATCCACTCGTAATAGCGTGGAGCTAGTTGATAGGCGGCGAGAGTATGCGTTTCAGTTTGTAACACCTGTTGCTTGGCCTCGATGTTCTCCATCAAAACAAGATTGCACCAGACGCCTGTCCGCAACTCTAAGGAGGAATAGCCGAGAATACCAGGATTATTCGCCATCTCAGCAACGAGCTTCGCATCGGTTGCATGTATTTCTTCGACAATGGTGGCGTCTAACTCCTGCTGTTTTCTGCTGATAAATCCCACAAATGCCAGCGTTGAGCGTTGCGTGAGTGCCTGACAGTCGTATAGCGCGACCCGGTGAAAACGCCCATGTCGCTCCTGAAAATTGTACATAAGTGGACGTACAGCCGAACTACACGGTTCCAACTGCTGCAGCGTGAGACGTACACGTTGGCGCATATATTTCAATACCAATAAGTCTGAAGTACCTTTGCTAAGCACTGTAGCGCGGGTAGTAAGGGATGAGTTGTTCTGCATAGATTATTCCGCCCTCTTCTCTATGGGAAGTTGACCCACTGGCAATGCCACATGGGTTGAAGAAGTAAAAAACAGGGTACGAAAATGCGAAAAGAGAAGATGTGCTATAAAACAGCACCTTAACGAGGGCGACAACAATGGCTGGAGGCGTGTGTGGATGAGCAAAATAGGGGGCGAGTGGTCTGCGTTGCATAATTATTAAGACGCAAAGAAACGTCAACGCTACATACTTTCCTGAGTTGTCGTGTCGAGATCGTCCATGTCAGTTGTTTCATAAGCTCTGCACTCCGAAATAATAAGTTCTGTCCTTCAACATCGTTGTTGTGCAGGTTGCAGATTGGGGAAGAGGAGTATTTCTCCTTATTGCTTATTGTATAAGACACATATCTACGTTGTCAATCGTTACCATGATAGCAAGGCATATGTACGATAAGAAATAGTTATAATTCTCTGTAAGTATGAAAAGTGGTATGATAGATGGCGTGTACAACGTAAGATAAGAAAGGAACTACATACATGTCAGTACATATTGATGTCTGGTCCGACTTTGTTTGACCCTTCTGCTTTCTCGTAGCCTCCAGTTTGGAGAAGCTCCAACAAAACTACAATATAGATATCTCCTGGCGTTCGTTTGAACTCCGTCCCGCCGGTTCACCTCCCATATCGCCAGAAAAACA
>CAXTUE010000238.1:6811-7234 GCA_964247355.1 uncultured Ktedonobacteraceae bacterium
CCAAATCGACAAAACACGTCCACGTTTTGAACAGATGGCACGTGAGCAATATGGGCTTGAAGTGCATTCTGGCCCCTTCGGAATAGAGGACCGCCAAGCTCTGATTGCCGACAAGTACGCGGAAACGCAAGGCAAAGGCGAGGTCTTCCATAAAGCCGTAATGAATGCATACTGGCAACAGGCGCAGAATATCGACGACCTGAACGTCCTGAAAGAGATCGCCGCCAGTGTAGGCTTGAACGTCGAGCAATTCGAGGTCGCGCTAAAAGACCCGCACTTCGACGCCGAAGTTTCAGCCGACATCGAACTTGCCCACGAGTACGGCCTCAATGGAGTACCCGCCCTCATCTTCGAGAACAAATACCTCGTCTCCGGTGCTCAACCCTACGACACATTGAGGCGTGTGGTGGAGAAGGTGCAGGA
>CAXTUE010000239.1:0-3922 GCA_964247355.1 uncultured Ktedonobacteraceae bacterium
AGCAGGCACTGGGTCTGGGATATCTACCCGATGCTGTGACTATCAATGGTGGAGTCAACGTCACGGCTGGTTGGAACGGAGGAAACGCGACTCAGAACTTCTGGCGGGGTGCCGAGAATATGAAAGTGGTTCCTTCATCCGGTAGTGACACGTGGGCAGTGGCACAGGCTGGCCCCTTACGTCGCGTGGATTTGCAAGGGAATCTCGTCCTGAACGATAATGAAGGATGGGCGAGTGGTGGCTTCCTTGCTGACAGCAATGTCTCCGGCCAAGTGCAGTCCGGCTCTCAGCAGCAGTGGTTTTCGAGGAACGACCAATTGGGAAGTTGGGTAGGCGGCGTCTGGAACATGGTATTCGTAGGTGTGAACGGTGCACCTGCTGCCAGTTTCCCCAATCCGCCTGAAACGGTTGTTGGTCAAGCACCGACCATTCGGGAAAAGCCATTCCTCTACATTGACCAGTCCGGTAACTATCAGGTCTTTGTGCCCGCACTCAGGACAAATGCACAAGGAACGAGTTGGGCAAATGGAGCACCAGCAGGAACATCTCTGCCCATCAGCCAATTCTACATTGCAAAGCCAAGCGATACTGCCGCCACCATCAATAACGCACTCGCGCAAGGCAAAAATCTCCTGTTCACGCCTGGCGTCTTTCATCTGAACGATACAATTAAAGTGACCCGCGCCAACACAGTCGTACTCGGTCTTGGTCTAGCGACACTCGTCCCCGATAATGGCGTGGTGCCCATGACCGTTGCCGATGTCGATGGCGTCTCGCTTGCAGGATTGCTCTTCGATGCAGGTCCGGTAAACTCCCTGGTCCTGTTGCAGGTTGGTCCAACTGGCTCCACACAAAATCACGCAGCAAATCCAACCGTTTTGAGCGATGTTTTCCTCAGAATCGGTGGCGCTACTGTGGGCAAGGCCACGCAGACCCTCGTTATCAATAGCAATAATGTAATCGCCGATCATCTATGGCTCTGGCGTGCAGATCACGGGAATGGGGGCACCGTTGGTTGGACAATCAACACTGCTACGAATGGCTTGATTGTGAATGGAAATGATGTCACGGCCTATGGCCTGTTCGTTGAACATTATCAGCAGTACAATGTTCTTTGGAACGGTAACGGTGGTCGCACATACTTCTTCCAGAACGAGCTTCCTTACGATGCACCGAATCAGGCAGCTTGGATGAACGGAAGCGTGAATGGATATGCGGCCTATAAAGTTGCAAACTCAGTCACCACTCACGAAGCCTGGGGGGTAGGTAGCTATTGCTACTTCAATGTCGATACGGCTCTTGTCGAGGATCATGCCTTTGAAGCACCAAACACCCCAGGAGTCAAATTCCATAATCTAGTAACTGTTTCGCTGGGTGGTGTTGGCACCATCAGTCACATCATCAATAGCACAGGAGGTCCGTCAAACTCAAGTACCCAGATCGCTGATTTAGTGAACTATCCCTAACACATAAAGCGCAAAAATAGCCAACTAACATCATCGTACGTCATCGCCACATGATGATTGCATCTTTCGTAGGGACCGCATTCATCACGTCCGTCTCCCAATGTGAAAGGCCAAACCGGTAGTTTTTTATTCGGGCCCATACTAATGTTGCAATTCGGGTAAACCAAAAGGTCTTGTTCAGGTATCCTTCTTTCTTGACAATAGTAAGGAAAGTGAGTTACCCTTAAGAGTAGTCGACATCAGTTCCGAAAAATATCGAAATGAGTGGAGATTTTCTAAGGAGATGTTATGGATGTACATTCTCATGGTGCTATGAGGCACCGAAAACTCGTTCAACGGCTGGTTGAATTGATTATGCTCCTCTGTTGTATGACCGGACTCTTCGCAACCACCCTGTTCTTTAAACCATCTCTTGCTCACGCTGATGCACAAAGTAAGCAGATGCCCAACAGAGGCACGAAGAGCACTATCAGCGCATTGACGACTCCGTTAGCGTCTCCTGGTCAACCCAACTTCGGCACGAACGTCTATATCTTCAATCCTAGTATGCCACAAAGCCAGATTCAGGCAACAGTGAACTCAGTGGCAAACCAACAGCTATCCAACCAGTTCGGGTCTCAGCGTTACGCACTTCTATTTGCGCCGGGGACGTATGGATCGAGTACCGCTCCTCTCAGATTTCAAGTCGGCTACTACACCACTGTCGCGGGTCTCGGTCTCTCCCCCAGCGATGTCGTCATCAACGGGTCTATTGATGTCTACAACCAGTGCCTCGGCACGAACAATTGTATTGCGCTCGATAACTTTTGGCGGTCATTGTCAAACCTGACCATTAACGTGACTACACCGAACGCTGGCTGCTACAGTGCCGAATTCTGGGCAGTATCACAGGCCGCGCCGATGCGTCGCGTCCATGTGAACGGGTCCACAACCCTTATGGACTATTGCACGCAACCCTCCTACGCCAGTGGGGGCTTTATTGCCGACTCAGCGTTTGATGGTGCCGTGACCAACGGCTCACAGCAGCAGTTCATGGTTAGAAATAGTAAGCTTACTAGCTGGAGCAATGGCGTCTGGAATCAAGTATTCTCAGGTGTTGTTGGTGCGCCTGCTCAATGTTTCCCCGCTCAAAAGTCATGCGGTGGCCCATATACGACTGTTCCGACAAGTCCAGTAACACGAGAGGCTCCGTACCTGTACATGGACTCAAACGGGCACTACGCAGTCTTTGTGCCCTCGGTACAACACAACTCTGCGAGCACATCATGGTCCAGCGGCACGACACCTGGATCGTCCATTCCAATCGAGAAGTTTTTCATTGCCCAGCCAACGGATTCCGCAGTGACAATCAATCGTGCATTATTGTCCGGCAAGAGCCTTATCTTGACTCCTGGCATTTATAACTTGAATCTGAGTATCCTGGTCGCACGGCCTGACACGGTAGTACTCGGTCTTGGTTTCCCTACACTGATTCCTCAAAACGGAGTCGTGCCAATGGTTGTTGCAAGTGTGAAGGGTGTCTCGCTGTCAGGGCTACTCTTCGACGCAGGTACAACGAACTCTCTGGCACTACTACTGGTCGGCATCGGTCACGGAAGTGACAATGACACTACCGATCCGATAGCACTTCAGGATGTGTTCTTCCGTATTGGTGGTGCGCAACCAGGCCGCGCGACGAGCAGTCTGGTCGTCAACAGCAATAACGTCATCCTTGACGACATATGGGCATGGCGTGCCGATCACGGGAATGGTGTGGGTTGGACAAACAACACTGCTGATACTGGCGTCGTTGTCACCGGAAATAATGTGACGGCATATGGCCTTTTCGTCGAACACTATCAGAAATACGAAGTAATCTGGAGTGGAAATGGCGGTACGGACATCTTCTTCCAGAACGAGATGCCGTATGACCCACCGAGTCAGGCGGCATGGATGGAGGCTCCTGGTATCAATGGATGGGCGGCCTTTAAGATTACCAACAACGTAACCAGTTTTAGCGGCTATGGTATGGGCAGCTATAGCTTCTTCAATCAAGGTGTGAACATCTACGCAGCGCACGCGTTCGAGGTCCCTACCAACCTTCCGGCATCAAGCCTGCACGATTTATTCACCATCTTCCTCTCCGCGTCCGGGGCCGGTGGCATTCTGCATGTCATTAATGACACAGGTGGCTCGTCAACCGTCGCTAACCCTGATACTCCGGTTACAGTAGTAAGCTATCCGTAACGGTTCAGCACCCCGTTCAGTCATCCGATTACGCAAGCTTTATCACGCTTCCTCTTCTTAAAGGAAGTGTGATAAAGCTTGCGTATAGTATCCTTTAAAAACTGGACACTGCAAAGGTAGAACGATTGTATCGAGATGAACTCACTGAGTTAAAAAAGCATAAGCAGAACGTTTTCTTCTAAATTTTTGAAGCTAGAGAAAAACTCTTAACGTACTAGTATTGATATTCA
>CAXTUE010000239.1:3933-7228 GCA_964247355.1 uncultured Ktedonobacteraceae bacterium
GTATTAGAAGATGGGCCATTTTTCCTAGTAAAAGGAGTATATGATGAAGGACAGAACAATTATTGAACGAAGAGGAAGTCCAGCCCTTAAGTATGGCATTCTGTTTGGCATCCTTCTTGGAGCATTTCAAGTTGTGCTCACGCTCGTTACCAACTACTTGAATCTGGGCAGCTTTGCACTTTATGTTACTGGCGCGGGTTTTGTACTTGCCCTGATCGTCTACTTGCTCGCCGGGATACGCGCCTCGCAGGAAACAGGTATGACGGGAACAGGTGCCTTCGCAGGACTGTGGACGGGCGTAGTGAGTGCTATCATTGGTTTTGCGGGTGCGTTTCTGCTTGCCTACCTGAATCTTGGCACATTGCGCAAACAAGCTGCTGCTGCTGCTCAAGCCGCCGCTAGTCAAACACATCAGCAAATTCCTATAACCACCGACCAGCTTCTACTCTCCACCGCCGCCGTCTCAGGCCTTGTTGGACTGATTAGCTCAATTCTACTAGGTCTTATCGTTGGAGCAATTGGAGGCCTGATTGGAAGACGCCGTGCCTCACGCCGAACACTGGTCGCTCAAGAGCTAACCTATCAGGATGTGCCAAATTCACCAAGAAATAGATAATTTCTAGCACTAAGACGACATGAAGCTGTTTTTCTGGTCGATAAGGTGCTGCAGAACAATATGACACACCACCACTTCCAAAGGACATTGGCAAGTGGCCATAAAGTATGCTCGTAGTGGTAGAATGCAAGAGAGCAAGAAACACTAGGAGAGACACACATGGACGGCATCAAGAACTATCTCACAGACATGGACGGCGTCCTTGTCAAAGGCACACACATTATTCCAGGGGCAATAGAGTTTATCCAGAAGCTACAAGCGAAGGACATTCCGTTTCTCATTCTTACAAACAATTCGCTCTACACGCAACGTGACTTACAAGTACGTCTATCGTATATCGGTCTACAGGTGCCGAAAGAGGCAATCTTTACCTCTGCCCTTGCCACGGCACAATTTCTGCATGAGCAACGTCCAAATGGACGCGCCTTTACCATTGGAGAATCCGGCCTGACAACCGCCTTGCACGACGTTGGCTACATCCTCACTGACCAGGACCCGGAGTATGTTGTGTTGGGCGAGACAACAACCTATAGCTTTCAACGTCTCACCCATGCCATCCGCTTTGTAGCCGCCGGTGCTCGTCTCATCGCGACCAATCCAGACGTAATCGGCCCAGGCGAGGGCGGCAACGTGCCAGGAACAGGTGCCGTCGCCGCCTTAATCAGTGCCGCAACAGGCGTAAAACCTTACTATATCGGCAAACCAAATCCGCTCATGATGCGCACCGCCTTGCGTACCCTGAACGCCCACTCCGAAGAATCTATGATGATTGGCGACCGTATGGACACCGATATTCAATCCGGCCTCGAAAGCGGCCTGCGCACAACTCTCGTACTCACCGGCGTCACATCGCGCGAACAAGTGGACCGTTTCCCCTATCGTCCCACGTGGATTCGCGAGTCTATCGCGGAAATTGAAGTGTAGAACAGTGATTTTCTTTGCGAGAAACAAGGGGAAGATCAGGAGCCTTTTCGCGGTCTTCCTCGCGGCTGAGTACTAGCTTCTGTGAGATATTGCTGTACGGCCTCCTTCGTGGCATACCAGTATTGACCTCGTTTTGTAGCTTCTATCTTCCCCTTGCGCGCAAGCTGACCAAGATAGTCAACGCTCACAGCATAATTCCTCGCCAATTCTTGTAGAGGTAAAAGATGTTGTGAGCTTTCAACGCAAGCCTCTAAGTAGAGATCAAGCGCGCCTTCTACAGCGAGACCGATAAGATCGATAAGCGGTGTATGTTGACCAACATGTGCCGCTTGCAGCGCTTGACTATAACGACTACGCCACTCCCTTAACACGAGAGCAGGTGGATAGCCAGTTTGCATAAGCATGAGATTGAGAAGTAGACGACCTACTCTACCATTACCATCAGTAAACGGATGAATTGTCTCGAAGTCATGATGTGCGATAGCGGCACGGGTCACTGGTTCGTAGCGCAATGCATCATCGCTAGTAAGCCAATGTACCCATTGTTCGAGATAGAGAGGAACATCGCGCGCGGGTGGAGGCGTAAATGGTGCGCCTCTCACATATACTTGAACAGAACGTAATTCGCCTGCGTGGTCGTCGAACTTATCCATAACAAGTTGATGTAGCGCAAGTACCGTTTTCCCTGTTATACGATTATTGACAAAGCTGCTTAAAGCGTCAAATGCTTCTGCATGGTTTGTCACCTCTAAAAACTCTCGTAATGGATGTCCATCGACGGTTACGCCGTACTCAAGCACCATCTGCGTCTCTGCTAAAGACAATGTATTGCCCTCTATCGCGTTAGAGTGATAGGTAAGCATGACGCGCAAATCATTGTGCAACTTCTGTACCGTAAAAGCTGGCAAAGGTCGATATGTATCAAGACTTTTCTTTTTTTGCGTTAATCGTCTAGCAATACGAGCATCCATATATGGCATGTTTGCCATTGTCCACACTCCCCTTGTGTCTGTATCACTTCCAAAAGAATTACTCGACGAGTATATCATTGAGCATACTATACTATATCGTCGAGTAATTCACAATGCAGACATAAAGAGCTAAACTACCTACAGCGCAAGCATTCTCTCCAGTGCCACACGCGACCAGTACACAACATCCTCATTCACCTTGACCTGATTGATCACCTCACCCTGCACCAGACCCTCAAGGACCCACGCGAGGTACGCGGGATGAATGCGGTACATGGTAGAACATGGGCACACAATCGGGTCCAGACAGAAGATGAACTGATCAGGATGCTCCTGAGCCAGACGATGCACAAGATTAATTTCGGTCGCCACACCCCACTTGCTACCCGACGGAGCCTGCTCGATCTGCTGAATAATATACTCCGTCGAACCATACAGGTCGGCAGCCTGTACAACCTCGCGTCGACACTCTGGATGTACCATTATCTTGATACCAGGATGTTCGGCACGCGCCTGCTCAATTTGCGACACACTGAAACGCATATGCGTCGTACAGTAGCCCTTCCACAGTATAATTTTTGCCCGCTCAATCTCCTCTTCGGCATTCATAGCTGCCATTGGATTCTTCGGATTCCACACCGCCATCTGCGTCTCCGGTATACCATACCCATATGCTGTGTTGCGCCCAAGATGCTCATCGGGAAAGAACAAGATACGCTTTCCCTGCGTAAATGCCCACTTCATGACGGCAGGAGCGTTCGATGATGTACACACTATACCCCCA
>CAXTUE010000240.1:0-3085 GCA_964247355.1 uncultured Ktedonobacteraceae bacterium
CGTCCGTCTCTGGCCTCTCACCCCGGCAAACGGACGGAATGAATGCGGTCCCTACCGTATCCAGAATATTTTGTGAAACCCCATTATCGTATCCGCCGTCGGCAATTCATTGCCTATAGCTCATGCAGAGAGAACCAGTGTCCAATAAAGATGGACGATAGACTATTCTCTATACGACCTTTTTTGTAGAGTTTGATGCAAGAAATCTGCGTAAATTCAAACTTGCGCATATTAAATAGGCGTTAATGTCCTTATCAACAAGTACTTTTGTGGGAGTATCCTCCAATTTTCTTATGAACTATATTCTTCCTCGTTAATCTAGTGTTGCCAAAACAACAGAAAAGCAATTCTACGCAGGTAGAAGGCTTGATTCACTAGGGGGAAGGTAGAAACGTATGAAGGTGCTCGTTACAGGTGCAACGGGTTTCCTTGGCAGTCATGTCGCCGATCTAGTATTAGAACGCGGCTATACTGTGCGCGCTCTGGCGCGTCCCGGCGAGGACACGACCCGGCTGGTCAAAGCAGGAGTAGAGGTGTGTCAGGGCGACCTCACCGACCGCACAGCATTGGAAGCAGCAGTGAATGGAGTCGAACGTGTGTTGCACTGTGCGGCTCGTACGGGACCGTGGGGACCTTTGAGCGAGTATGAGAAGGTGAACGTCTTTGGCGTCAAACTGCTTGTAGAGGCGGCTATGGCGGCTGGTGTGCAGCGCATTGTGCATGTCAGCTCAATCACCGTTCATGGCCTCACTACGCCACATGGAACGCTTGACGAAGCCGCTCCGTTGATTGGTGGTTACGATCCCTATAGTAAGACAAAGGCGGCAGGCGAACGTCTGCTGCGACAGATGATTGTTAATCAAGATGCTCCCGTAACCATTGTTCGCCCCGGTCTCATTTACGGCCCTCGCGATGCAAACAGCTTTGGCCGCTTTGCTGGCATGATACAGCAGGGGAAAATGATTCTTATCGGCTGTGGTGCCAACACTATGCCCCTGATCTATGTACATGATGTGGCACAGGGTATTCTGCTGGCAAGCGAAGCAGAGCAGGCGGTTGGTAGGGCGTACCTCCTCGTAAATAACGAGCCAGTCACGCAGCGCGACTATTTCACAGCTATCGCGAAGGAACTCGGCGTAGCTCCACCGCGTCTCTCCATTCCTTATCGTCCCGCCCTCGCGCTCGCTGGAACTGCTGAATTCGTCTGGCATTTAAGACACAAGCAACAGCCCCCACCTCTTATGCGTTTTGGATTGATGCAGATTGGTGGTGAGAATCGCTTTAAGATAGATCGTGCATGCAGAGAGTTAGCGTTCTCTCCGCAGGTGAAGCTCACGGATGGAGTTCGTCAGGGAATAGCCTGGTACCGTTCACAGCATAATGCAAGATAGTAGAGAAAAGGAATAATGTTCATGGAAATACTCGTTACAGGTGGCAATGGCTTCATGGGTCGCAACCTGATTGCTTCGTTGCAGGAGCGTGGTGATCGTGTACGCGTACTTGCACTTCCCACAGAAAATACCGAGTGGCTTGAAGAGCGTGGTGTGCAGGTATTTCGTGGCGATATTCGCTCGCCCGAAGCCCTTGTTGCACCAATGCGCGGTGTCGCAGGAGTCTTTCACCTAGCCGCCATGATTGGTGCGTGGCGCGCTATGGAAGAGTACTACGCTGTTAACGTGACGGGCACAGAGAATGTCTGCCGGGCTGCATTACACGCTGGCGTGAGTCGCATCGTATGCATCAGTTCGGCTATGGTCTATGATATGGCAAGGGGACATGCCGCTTCTGAAGACGATTTCCTGGGACCACTCGATGAGCCGTACAGTTGGACGAAGGCTCAAGGCGACATGCTGGTGCAACGCATGATTCGTGAAGAGCACCTTCCTGCCGTCATCATCCGAGCAGGCACATTGATCGGCCCTGGCGATGCCCTCAACTTCGGACGTATGGCCGACAGAGTACGTGCGGGCAAAGGTATCATCATTGGCGATGGCAAGAATGTGATACCCTTTGTGTATACCTCTGATCTCGTGCAAGGACTGATTCTCGCTCTCGACTCAAAGCAAGCCGAAGGTAAAATCTACAATATCGGCAACGACCAATCCATCACGCAAAACGTTTTTCTCTCGACAATCGCTCAAGAGGTCGGCGTTGCTACGCCACGTCTACATGTTCCTTACTGGCCTCTGTATACAGCAGCGCATGCCGCCGAGCGTGTGGCGGTGCTCAGCCAAAACCGCATTCCACCCTTCCTGACAAGGCATGGCGTAAAGCTCTACGGAGCGGACAACCGCCTCTCGATTGCCAAAGCACGGCAAGAACTTGGTTACACACCGAAGGTTCCTCTGATGCAAGCCATTCGTACAACATGTGATTGGTATCTACATCAGGATACTTGGATGAAAGAACATGCCTCTGTTCGCCAACCTCAGTTGGTCACGACTAGATAGGAAGGCTTCATATGGCACAGACTGTAAGAGATAAAGTTGTGATTGTGACGGGTGCGAGTTCGGGCATTGGGGCCGCCACCGCTCGCGAGTTCTCCCGGCAAGGCGCTCGCGTCGTTCTGGCAGCCCGTAACGCAAGCGCGTTGAATGCTCTCGTTTCCGACATCACAAACGCAGGTGGACAAGCCATTGCCGTGCCAACAGATGTGACGGATACTGCACAGGCAGAACGTCTCGTAGTGCAGACGCGAGATGCCTATGGACAGGTCGACATCCTGGTCAATAACGCCGGAGTGAACTGGGGCAAACCGCTCACCGAGACCTCTGCCGAAGAGGTAGTTCGTCTGCTTGAGGTAAATTTGCTAAGTATGATGGAACTAACGCGCCTCGTCTTGCCTGAGATGCAGCAACGTCATCAGGGAACGATTATATCGGTTGGCTCAGTCGCAAGTCATGTCGCACTCGAACCGCTCTACTCCGCGACAAAATTTGGCGTACGTGGCTTCTCGCTAGCTTTGCGTCGTCAGCTTGCCGGGAGTGGTGTGTCCGTTTCTCTTGTGACGCCCGGAAATATTCGTACGCAAATGACAAGTGCTTTGCAGGAGCAAATGCCCGAACCCTCGTTCGTTGCGAACGCA
>CAXTUE010000240.1:3185-7184 GCA_964247355.1 uncultured Ktedonobacteraceae bacterium
AATGACAAGTGCTTTGCAGGAGCAAATGCCCGAACCCTCGTTCGTTGCGAACGCAATTGTCCGGCTCGCTATTTCTCCAAAGCGCGAGGTAATTTTGCCGCTCAAATATCATGGCGTTGTCTGGCTCGACAAGCTCTTTCCCTCCGTTGCCGATGCCGCCTTCAACTGGCGTCATCGTCATGACAGAGAGCAAGGCAACATGACAAACCTGCCCGCATATGCGAACGCAACTGTAGCAGAGACACACCCGTAGGGGTCTGCATTCTATCACACCCTTTTCGGAAATCGAAATTATTTACAGGATTGATGTCACGTACCTATAATCCTCTAACATGGTTTATGCTGAAAAGGGTGTAATAGAATTAGACGCCTACAGATAACATATTCATACTATTCAATCAAATCATATTCATGAGAAATAGAAAGACATTACAATGGAGACACTTATAACCGGAGGCACAGGTCTAGTTGGACACCATCTCATCACGGAACTACAACGTCGTGGCGATAAGGTGAGCGCGCTTGTACTGCCCTCTGAAAATACAAGCTGGCTTGAAGAGCGTGGCGTAACCGTCTATCGTGGCGACATTCGCGAACCGGCCACATTGACCGCTCCTATGCGCAATGTAGATACTGTCTTTCACCTTGCCGCTATGCAGGGCGTCTGGCTATCAACCGAGAAGTATACCGCCGTCAATGTGACTGGTACCGAGAACGTGTGTCGTGCCGCCCTTAAGGCTGGTGTACGTCGCGTCGTTCATGTAAGCTCCTGGACAATCTACGGCATGGAGCGCGGCTGGCCTCTGACAGAAGATGTCGCACCTGCACCTCGCAACGACCCTTACTGGGTGACGAAGGCGCAAGGAGACCTTGTGGTGCAGCGCATGTTTCGTGAAGAGAAGCTACCTGCCGCGATCATTCGACCCGGCACAATCTTTGGCGTTGGGGACCGTCTCAACTTTGGGCGCACAGCCGAAAAGGTTCGCGCTGGCAAGGGTCTTATTCTCGGCTCTGGCCGCAACTTCCTGCCGCTTGTGTATGTCACCGACGTTGTGCAGGGCCTGCTTTTGGGCGCGGACCACGACAATGCGCTGGGACAAGCCTTCAATATCACCAACGATCAGCCACTGACGCAAGAGGAATTTTTGAGTGCCATCGCTCATGATCTGAATGTGGCCCCTTCACGTCTTCACGTACCATACCTTGCTGCGTACGCCATCGCTTTTGCAGCCGAGCGTATTGTCAAGCTTAATAGCGGCAAGCATCCCTTTGTCACCCGTCACGGTGTCACGCTTTACGGCACCGACAACCGCCACTCGATTGACAAAGCGCGAACCGAGCTAGGCTATGAGCCAAAAGTGAGCGTTCGCGAAGGTGTACGTCTCGCCTGCGAATGGTATCGCCAGGAAATCCTGGGCGAGCAGGTCAGCGAAAAGGTCGCTACTCTTGTCTAAGCATTAAGTCAAATAGACAGATACAAGGGACGCTGGCAATACTTGTCAGCGTCCCTTGCAGGACTTTTTGCTTTCCCCGAATTGCATCTTTCTCAAGAAATGTATGGGTTGGGGCCCGCATTCTTCTGGTCCTTCGTGTTTTTGTGTGGCCAAGCCGGCGTTGTTTATGGCGGTCCCTACTAGAGATGCAAGAAGAGTATATCATGTAAACCAAAAAGCCTTGGCGTCCCTTGTGTCTGTCTGCAACTTCCAACCGCAACCCTACGAAATTTTCGTATTCTGCACTACAATATGCTGTGACTACAGTTTTTGCTATATGCGTAGCAATGGTCAGAAAAGTACAGAAACAGGCACAATCATGTCTAGCTCGTATGATGCGGTAATTGTTGGCTCAGGACCAAATGGTCTGGCGGCTGCGATTACTCTGGCTCAACAGGGAAAATCGGTCGTCGTGTTCGAGGCGCAGGATACTATCGGTGGCGGCTCACGTACGAAGGAGCTAACCCTCCCTGGATTTCAACACGATGTCTGCTCAGCCATTCACCCGCTCGGCGTGGCCTCACCGTTCTTTCGTAACCTGCCCTTAGAGCAGTATGGACTTGAATGGATTCAACCTGCCGTCCCGCTTGCGCACCCGCTTGACGATGGTAGTGCAGTGCTTCTTGAGCGTTCGCTAGAGGAGACTGGCGAAACGTTGGGAAGCGATGCGAAGGCATATCGTACGCTCATGACTCCCTTCGTGAACTCATGGCAACCGTTGATTGATGCCCTGCTTGGTCCGCTACGACCGGAATCCTTCGTTCATCCTTTTCTGCTGGCTTGTTTTGGTTTACAGGCGATTCGCTCCGCGCGTAGTGTGACACATCAACTCTTTAAAGGCGAGCGCGCTCCCGCAATCTTCGCTGGCATGTCCGCGCACTCCTTTCTACCACTGGAACAGTCAATCAGTGCCGCCTTTGGCCTTATGCTCGGCGTCTCTGGACACGCCGTCGGCTGGCCTCTACCACGTGGCGGCTCACAACATATCGTCGATGCTCTTGCTGCCTACCTTCAATCGCTTGGCGGCGAGATTGTTACAGGCGTCGAGGTTAAGTCAATCGACGCGTTACCACAATCACACGCTGTCTTATTTGACGTAACGCCACGTCAACTATTGCGTATCGCTGGCGACTCCCTCCCAAACAGCTACAAAAACGCTCTGCAACGCTATCGCTACGGCCCTGGCGTTTTCAAAATAGACTATGCCCTCGATGGTCCTCTTCCCTGGAAAGCTGCGGAGTGTTTGAGTGCTGGAACCGTACATCTCGGTGGCACGTTCGATGAAATCGCTCTTTCTGAGCGACAGGTGCGACAAGGCCAGCCACCAGAAAAACCCTTTGTGCTCCTCGCACAGCAAAGCCTCTTTGATTCAACACGCGCACCAGAGGGCAAGCATACCGTCTGGGCCTACTGTCACGTCCCCAATGGATCGACCTTCGACATGACTGAACGCATCGAGGCCCAGATCGAACGTTTCGCACCCGGTTTTCGCGACCGCATCCTGGCGAAGCACACCATGTCACCCGGAGATATCCAGCACTATAACGCGCACTACATAGGCGGCGATATCAACGGCGGTATAGCGGACCTGCTACAATTCTTCACCCGTCCCACGATTCGCATCAATCCCTACACCACGCCCAACAAGCGCATCTACCTCTGTTCATCGTCCACTCCTCCAAGCGGTGGCGTACACGGCATGTGCGGCTATTATGCGGCAAAGGCGGCGTTGGGGAGAGCGTTTGGGTAGAGTGCTAAAAGTGTTCTGTCTAGTGCTATTAGTGCACATAACTGACAATTGTCTGGTCGAAGCAGTGGTGTCAATGCATCAGTAGAGATGCGTTATGCTTGTAGTTTATTACTGTAATAGGCTGATCTACTATGTGAGAATGGCAGTTATAGATAATGAGAACTTATAGCTTGCTCAGTAAGTTTTTAATAACTCGCTGATGAGCTCCGATAATTGTAGGACTAAGATTTAAGTCTTTTTGAGTGTGCAGCTCACGAGAAAGAACTTTTGCATCAACAGTTACAAAAGCTTCCATCGTTTTACATGCATCCGCATATGCGAGTGCAATTTGATCATCTACACCACACATTTGAGATACTACTAGAGGTGAAAGATAGTGAGAAGGCTTTATAGGCTTTAGATTTTTTATAATATCCAGCCTTTTAGCAAACTCCACTTTCAGGGACTTAGCGAGGTCACTAATAGCATGGTTTTGCGAGTTAGAGTCATCTTTGTAAGTAATGTTTGGGTAAGCTACACGGATCACTCCGGCTAGGTCGGAAAGAGGATGCCCTGCTCCGGTACGTTCTAACACAAAGAGAGGAAGTGTTGGCTTTCTCCAATACATATATCCTAGCTCCATCATCACGTTAGGATTGAGATCAGAAATATCAGCGATGCCTACAGAAGCAAGTTGCATCCAATCTGCTATATTTTCAGAGATCGTAGGAGCAAATATAGTATCATCTGCTCGCACAACCTGCCAATAATATGGAC
>CAXTUE010000241.1:0-7163 GCA_964247355.1 uncultured Ktedonobacteraceae bacterium
GGACCTCTGGTAACAGACGCAGCGAAGCGGCCCTAATGACCAAACGGCTTCTTTCATTTTAGCAATCGTATCTTCAGGTCTAGCGATGATGTGAACGATCTCCTTTGCTTTATACTCTTGCAGTATAGCAGGGCGTTCGGCAAAATTGAGGTAGTTATTTTTCTCAGTAAGGTGTACTAAAAAGACAAACACATGGCCAACATCGAGATGTTGGCCATGTGTTTGTCTTTTTACTATTGATAGCGTAGGGCTTCCGCAGGCGTGATCTTACCAGCTTGCCACGATGGTAAAACCGCGCCAAGAAACGACGCCAGTAGCGCGACACCAACAATGACAGCTAGCTGACTCCAAGGAATTGAGAAGGTGAGGCCCGTCTGAAATTGCTCGAAGAAATTCGCCGCAAAGATATTACGTGCAAGTAGTATACCAAGCAATAGACCGAGAAGTCCGCCTAGTGTTCCTACCAGAAACGATTCGAGCAGAAATGCACCCTGAATAAGACGACGTTTACAACCTAATGCACGCAGCATGCCTATCTGCTGACGCCGTTCGATGACTGCACGAGTTCCTGTGATCGCAAGGGCAGCGACTCCTAACAGGAGCGTCATGCCAACCACGCCTAACAAAACGTCGCTTAGCAGGATGCGCGGCCCGCGTACCGACCAGACAGCATCTTCAAGGACGGTTGTTTCCAAACCACTGTCGAGAAATGCAGAGCCAAGTGCCAGTGAGAGGGCGTGTTTGTCCTGTCCAGGTGCAACCCTAAAGTAGTACGTTTGCGCGTTCGGCGCATTTGGATCGAGCGTGTTGCCTCCCCCAATATTGGCTATATCATTAGCACTGGCGGTAATGCTTGCATTGCTATAGGTAGAGTGAGGAATGTACAAGCCGAAGTGTGAGCTATCGCTATTATCGACCACGCCAATGATCGTCAATTTGACCGATTGTTTGATAGATAGTCCTGTAACCCATACTGGAACGGCGGCAAAACTTGTATCGCCCTGATACACACCATTGACCGAGAATGTGTAGTTCGCGTCGAAACCTGGCGGTGTCGCGGGTGCACCAGCAGCGTTTGCCGAGGGCGAAGAGGGATCGTAGACACCCGAACTGCTGATCGCATTAGGATTGTAGGGCAGAGCACTACTATCAATGAGTGCGTAGTTTGGATGCGTTTGTAGAGCTTGCCAGATGGCGGCATCGTTTGCAAAACCCTGTGCTCGTGCCGCCAAATGTAGTCCATATCCCTGCAAGAAGCCACCGCTCACAACCTGCGCCGGATAGAGCGACCAGCGTGGTGTATCCGCGCTCGGCTGTATCATACCTACTACGGTAGTGTTGCGCACTCCAATGCTAGAAAATGCGCTTGGATTGATGCCGTGTTGCGCAAGCGATGCGTTTATGTTTGATAGTGGCTTAAAATACGTCGTGGCCTGGATATCGTAGCCTCCTGTTTGCGTATTGATATCCGCATATGTGCTCTGTGTGGCATTAGTGACAATCGCCATCACCGTCATCGCGAAGACTACCAGACTAAACATGACCACGCTGAGTCCTGTGCGTAGCCTGCGATGTAGAGGGTAGGCTGAGGCAAGGCGAGTCAGTGCATAAATACCTGGGATGCGCGAGCACAGTGCCAGCAACGGTCCTACGATCAACTCCGCATTGATGACAACCGCCCATACCGTGCCCAGAATCATCATCATGCCTGCGACGAAGAAGACCTCGATGCCACCCTGAAAGCGCGGTAGGCCAAAATTTGCCAATGCATCGAACGGCAAAGCCCAATATGCCGCGATAGCTACTGCGATAAGTGTTGATACAATCCGGTTGAGAACTCTGGCAACTTCTGTATAGTGCCAGTGTTCAAGGCCATGTCCTTGTCGCTGAAATAAGCCTGTCGCGATACGATAAAGCTGTAATAATACGGCTCTGAGTAGCAGGCCACCGCCGATAGCGAGTAGGGAGAGGCCGAGCGAAAACGGAATAATGAGTGCTTGCTCTAATCCGAATTGTGTGAGCCAGTAACCCGCGAGCAGTGGTAGAAAGCCTAGCGAGACGAGCGAACGTACAAAACCAATAATCGTGTCGGGAATGTGCTCGAACACAATGCGACGGGTACGGCGCAGGTTGAACGAGGAACGTTTTGTTAGCGATTGCCCAAGCTGTTTGAGCAGGTCAAGTAGACGCATACCGAGTTCGCCGAGCGAGAGGGCACTATTGTCCGGTTCCGGCAAATCGCGCATCGCCTCTACCACTGTCATGCGGCTGACGAGCCATGAGGAGATTGCGACGGAGCAGAAGGTGAAGATAACGCCCAGACAATAGGCAATAATCAAGCTGCGCGGCTGAAAGGTCAGTTTCAGTGGAAAATTAAAGCGAACCAGGACTGGACCGAGAAAGACGACCAGCAACGCACCTATGCCAACTCCTGAAGCAAGCCCAATAATTGACGAGAGCACATCATAGAGAGACCCCTCGAAGAGAAACATCAGAATGAGATGACGACGCTGCACACCAATCGCACGAGCCATACCCATTTCGGATCGTCGCTCCGCTGCTAATAAAATAAAGATGAGAAAGATAAGCAGCAAACCGATAGCGAGAGCGAAGAGACTAAAGAGGCCGAAGATACGCGAAAAGATATCCTGTGCCTTCTGCGAGTTTTCCACGCCTTGCTGCTTGACTTGAATGACATGAACGCCATGATAAAGTTGTTGGTTGAGTGTATCTGTTACGCTGTTGGAAAGATGCACACCATTCACGCCGCCTCGATTAGCAATGAAAATTTGACTGATAGCGTCCCCATCGTTCTCTATGTTCTGAAAGGTTTTCGCGTTGCTTAGTATAAAAGGATTATCGCCAACCAGACCGCCGTTTTGCACGATAGCAGTGACATGCATGGTATAGCGTTGTCCTGACCAGCGTTGAGCGTAGAGATAAAGTGTATCGCCTGGATGTGCGTTGAGCAATTGCGCTGCTGTCTGATTAAGATACACCGAATTGGTGGCGAGGCTAGCAATAGTGAGACGTTGCTTGCTGTTCGCGTCCTGCATGCCACCGAAGCCTTGCTCACTACCTGGAATAATGCCCAACGCCGTAACCTTTGAACGGACTTGCCGCGATGTTTGGTCCGCTACCAGGATATCTGGCTCACGGAGGGCTGCGCCTATGGCGGCGATATCAGGATTGTTTTTGTTCTCGCGAACTAAAGAGTAATAGATGTCGTCAGGGTAGATACCAACTGGACTCCTGCCACCTTCGATAATCTCATCAATATTGCCGTAGTTATAGATAGCAACGCTTTGAACCGTCGCATTGATTACGTCGCCTGTTGCCAGAACGCTAGAGAGCAGCGTGGTCGAGAGCATAAGCGCAAACACAATCAGCACCATCTGTAAACGCCGACGCGGAATATTGCGCACACCTATCTTGAAAAAGATGGTATTTCCTATTGCCAGCAGCAGTACTCCGACGACGATAACAAGTGTGATGCCTACAAGAATAGTTGTAAGTGTATCAAGCGGGATACCAAAGATTTGCGTCATTTCGCGTTTTCCTGTAGAACCTTGAAAAAGATGTTTGCAATAGCGGCATACCCAAAAGCGTTCGGATGAAATCCATCGTTGCTAATATAGTCGGGATGATTAGCTAAATCTTGCCAGCGCGCATAGAGATCAACGAGTAGCGCGGAATGCTTCTGTACAAGAGACGCAATAACCATGTTATAAGCTGTAATACGTGTGTGAAGAGCCTGGGCATTTTGTGTCTGAAAGCGTGGTAGAAGTGTGATGTCAGGTACATTTGCTACAAGAATGCGTGTATGTGGTGTCAAAGACTGGAGTCGCGTCAGAATGCTATCCAGACTGTGAGTGTAGTCGTTCAGCGATACGCCATCGGCAAGGTCATTGACGGCAAGCCAGAGAGTGACGATATCGGGATGGCTATCGAGGGCAATCGGAACTTCGACATTCAGCGCACTATCGGCATGTACACCAGGAATGCCAAGATTGATAAGATGAACGTTATCGCCTAACTTTGTCGTGAGGTCTGAGGGCCAACTTTGCGTTTGCGGATCATCAGTGCCAGTGCCGAATGTATCGGATGCGCCAATTGCCACGTAGGTGAGACGCGCCTTAGTAGCTTGTTGTACTTTAGAATTATTTGGCGTTGTGGTAGTTGTTTGTCCTAAAAGGGAGCCGCAACCTGTAACACAAAACATTATAGCGCATAGCACTACGAAAAATGTAGAGTGTATGCGCTGACTATGACCCGACCTTTTGTTTAGGAGGAGCACATTTTTTCCGTCTAGTTGACTAGCGAATTGCTGCACTAAGTATTGAGATGAGACAGAAAAGCACCACAAAGACGATAGTAGTATTGAAGACGAGGCGTTCTACGCCGCGACGGGTTTTGAATACTGAACCTGCACTACTGCCACCAAAGGCACTACCAAGACCTGCACCACGCGCCTGTAGGAGAATAAAAATGATTACGGCAACGCAGAGAATGATTTGTATGATGCGAATCGCTGGAAGATATGCGCTTAAGACCAAAGATTTCCTCGCTTTCGTGTGTCGATACTATGCATACACACTACTTTCTGTTTCAATGTTGACGCGATTATATCATAGTGTAGCGTAGTTGTCACTCGACGAATGTATGATACTACATATTTTCCCCGCGTCGCTTCTCTAACCATCGTTTGATGCCGGCCTCTTTGCCTTGTAGACCTGGCTCGTAGTAGCGTTGTCCCTGTAGGGCTTCGGGCAGATATTCTTGTACGCGTGTGGTAGGTGGTCTATCGGGATCGTCGATCTGCATATCTTTATAGTACTCATGCGCGTATTTATAGTCCTTACCATAGCCGAGGTCCTTCATCAAGCTCGTCGGAGCATTGCGGATGTGCAGGGGTATAGGATCATTGTGTGTTTGTTGCACATCTGCCTGTACACGTGAGTATGCCTCGTACAAAGCGTTACTCTTTGGTGCGGTTGCGAGATGTACCACGGCCTGCGTAAGGGCAAGGCTGGCCTCTGGCAAACCCACGAAATGTACTGCCTGTTGTGCCGCAACACATATAAGAAGAGCCTGTGGGTCCGCCATACCTATATCCTCCGAGGCGAAACGGATTAAGCGGCGCACAATATAAAGCGGGTCCTCTCCGGCCTCGATCATTCGCGCAAGCCAGTATAAGCTAGCGTCTGGATCAGAACCGCGCAACGATTTGTGGAGTGCCGAAATCGTATCGTAGTGTTGCTCGCCATTCTTGTCATACAACAATGCGCGGTGCTGCATGACCTCTTCCACGAGTGAAAGCGAAATAGTTTTATCTATGCTGCCTACACTGCCCTGTGCTGCTAGCTCAAGAACATTCAAGGCCGTTCTCGCATCGCCATTGGCAAAGATGGCGATAGCTGCCAGCGCGTCGTCGTTAATGGCTACCTGCATTGTGCCTAGACCGCGCTTCTCGTCGGTCAAAGCACGACGCAGAATATCCTGTACCTGCTCCTCACTTAAGCCTTTCAAGGTAAAGACGCGACAACGTGAGAGTAGCGCGGCATTGACCTCAAAGCTTGGATTTTCGGTTGTCGCACCAATCAGCGTCACCACGCCGCGTTCGACATGCGGCAACACGGCGTCCTGCTGAGCTTTATTGAAACGATGGATTTCGTCAATAAAGAGAATAGTGTGCTGCTGCGAGAACTGACGTAGTTTGTTGGCCTCGTCCATCACTTTGCGCAGGTCGGCAACACCCGCCGATACCGCGCTCAAGCGTACGAAACGCGCGTGTGTGGAATGTGCGATGACCTCGGCAAGTGTCGTTTTACCACTGCCGGGTGGTCCCCATAAAATAATTGAGGTAAGCTTGTCCGACTCGATGGTACGGCGCAGAAGGCGTCCAGGTCCCACAAGATGCTCTTGCCCTACGATTTCGTCGAGGAAGCATGGACGCATACGCGAGGCAAGCGGCTCTCCTTGTTTTATGTTATGTGCTTGCGATCGAGAGGAGGGTTCATTCGATTCAAAAAGTGATGATTGTTCTGTCATAGAATATTTTATTTCGGCTTTTTTATGCTATTTGTTTTCCTATAGTTGTCTTTTAGAATACCACAGAACCAGAGTTGAGGTCTACTAACGAACATGAAAAAATGCAAACAGGCCAACCTGTTTGCATTTTTTCATGTTCGTTAGTAGACCTGCATTAATCGCTCACCATTGGAGCTTGACGCAGGTAGGTGTTGTCGGTGAGTTGTTTGAGCATGAAATCGGCAACGTCGGCGCGCGAGATGCGTGTGCTGGTGTTGACGCCAACCCAACCAATGCGATACTTGCCTGTATGTGGTCCCTCCGTCAGCATTGGACCGCGCACAATGACCCAATCAAGGTTGCTGGCCTGCAGGATTTTCGCATGTTGTTCCGCGTCGGCTAAAACTGAGCCTTGTAGTGTTTTGAGCGCGAACTTGATGACATGATTGATAAGCTTCGGCTTGTCCTGTGGTGCATCGACGCCTGCACCCGTCAGACTTACGATGCGGGTGATGCCATATTTCTCCATCGCATCAATGATGTTTTTTATGCCAGAGGTTTGCAAGTCTTTTGGCGAGTTCTTGCTTTGACCAATAACACTGAGAACGGCATCCGCTCCCTGTACAACTTCGTCTACATCGGCGGCATTTAAGATATCGCCCTGTACCACCGTTAGCCTCTCGTGCTTTAGTGGAAATGTTGCTGGTGTGCGGACCAGTGCGATAACGTCGTGTCCGGCATCCAATGCCTGCTGCACTAAAGGACGACCTGTACGACCCGATGCTCCAAAAACGGCTAGCTCCATTATGTGTGCTCCTGTATGGTTAAGAAAGAATAGTGCTCTATAAGAAACATAGAGAGTGTAAGTCACCGGAAGGGTTTGTGCAAGTACACAAAAAAATGTGAGTTAGTATGAAAAAGCATACTATTGTCATTTTTTAAAGAAGGGCAGAGAAGGAAAGGACAAACAGTATATCCGATAAATCGCCTCTACACCTGGACGCGGTAAACCTGGTCCCTACGAGACCCTTTGGGTTTCGTAGGGACCAGGTTTTGCTCTTTTACAAAATACTTTGAATATGCTCAAGGTAGGGACCGCATTCATCACGTCCATGTGCTGGGGTGAGAGAGAG
>CAXTUE010000242.1:0-7160 GCA_964247355.1 uncultured Ktedonobacteraceae bacterium
ATGTTTGATGCAACACGCTCACTTCATTCTTTAGATATGCGTAGCTTGCATATGCTTGAGCGGGCAGCGTTCCTGCATAACACAGGTATGCTCATTGAGGCACGTCGTCATCACAAGCACTCGTTTCGCCTGATAAAAGAGGCCAACCTACCCGATTTCACTGAAGAGGAGCGCTACGAAATAGCACTTATCGCGCGCTATCATCGACGCGCTCTACCCAGTAGTGAGCACGAGGAGTTCGCGGCGCTTGGCCGCAATGCCCGTAAACGCGTCTCTATGCTAGCGGCACTCCTGCGTATCGCTGACGCACTCGATTATAACCATGACGCGCGCGTCCTACGCATTGCCTCGGAGCCAGCATTGTGCAACGAGCATATCTGGACAATCCTGCTCTGGAAACGTTCGCTTTCTGATCTTGACAGTGAAGTAGAGCGGGCACATGATAAAGCTGACCTCTTCGAGAAAGTATTTAAGCACAAACTTCGTCTCCTCGTGCAAGATAGCAGATATGCGCAATCCTCATAAACAAGGATGCATACAGGAAAAACATATGTTTTTCCTGTATGCATCCTTAATCCCTTTTATCGTCCAGGCGTAATTGATGCAGTAGGCAAAACGATCTGTGTTGGCGAAATAGACCTTGCATCTACCGGCGTAGTTGTTGGTGTAGTTGGCGAATGCGTGGGAGAGAGTGTTAATGAGGGAGATAGCGACGGTGTGACACTGGGGGTCGCTGTACTCACTGTTTGCAATTGCACGGTTGGATTCCCATCTTGTGAGAACATCCCTACCATTGTTCCTGCCTCACTATTGATAAAACCTTCGATTGCCAGGCCGAATTGTGTTTGCGCGAAATCAGTGACGGTTTTGAGTACACTTTCGCGTGCAATAGCCTTGCCTTGCACTTTCCATAGCACATCGGCTAATGCGTTTTGCTCACTGTCATCTGAGAGAAGCGAGGCTATGTTTTGTGCGCATGCGTAGGCATGGGGTAGTGTCGCATTTGGTTGAGACTCCAGGAGCTGTGTATAATTGCTAACAAGCGATGTAAAATCTCGCATACTGCCCAGCTCGGTAAACACATCCTGCAAAACGCCTGTTTCCAGCAAGCCAATTTGCAGATTGTTTTGTTTCTGTCCAAGCAATTGCAGCAGTAAGGTGAGAACATCAAGTGTGACGGCGTGTTGTTCCAAGGGCACAAGCTCTAGCTGCACCTGTTGTCCAGGACCAGAAAATGCTGTTTTCAGTTTGAGCGTCTCGAATGAATAGCTTCCGTTTGACGCATCAAATGGAAGTACTTTTGCTGGTGGCAATAGGGGTGTAGAGCCAAGTAGTGTAGTTGAAACAAGATCAGTTGTCGTTGCTGCGGTTGGTACAATGCCGGATGGTGTAGATGTAATGGTGATGCTATACCAGAGCGATGAGCCATTCTGAAGGCTAAAACGAGCGTTACCTGGATCACTTATATCATCCGTTGCAACTGTCACAAATGGTATCCGAAAATTATTGCTTGTAATTGTGACCGCGTAAAGAGAGGCTGCGGAAGTAGAACGTGCCGTAATACTTGCCATCATGCCTACAACAAGAATGAAGGTGAGCCATAGTATTCCGAACAGGCGGAGGGCAGTCAAATTATTTTTATGTTGTCGAGAAAAAAAGGGTTGCATTGTTTTTCTTACCTTACTTATCATCATCGTCTATATCGTCGTCATCGTCCTCATGGAAGCGTGCGCGTTTCCAGGAAAAGCCAGCAGGTAAGAGGCGTCGTTTTTTCGGATTTACCTCTTCGTGTACCTTTTGAGGTTTTGCGGAGATAGATGTGGGCACAATTTCTTCTAGCAGAGTATCCATCTCCTCTTCCTCTCTCATGCGTTTTTTATGGCGCCGGTAGAGCATAATGCCCAGGAAAAGAAGTGCAAGCGCGAGCAGAACTCCACCGCCTATACTCAAATTGAGTGGAGACAAAAATGTGTTCAAGGTGGGTGTAAGAACTTTATGTTTTGCCACTTGCGGTGTCGTGACGGGCAAGATGATTACATCTGGTGGATGTTTGCCTGCTTTAATCAAGGTGACAACCGTTGCTTCGACCTGTGGCACCGGAGTTGGCAATAAACTCACCGTGTTCGCAACTACCAGTATTTCGCCAATCATGCGTTGTGGTGCTTCCATTGTGTGATAGGAGTGTCCACCTGAACTGCTAAAGGTCACGCGCCATTGTTGTCCAGCAGGGATAGCGGGTGAAGAAATGCTGCCATCATCTGATGTTATGGTGTATGATGTATTCGTATGGTTCAGGAAAATCACAGTATCATACAGATGAATTGTGAGCAACGCGGGCGAGAAACTAGGGGGTTGTCCATTAATCTGCACAGTAGTGGTTTCGCCAAGTGCTGCGGCGTGTTGTGGAAAGAAAAAAAATATACCTGTACACAACAAAAAAAGTACTAGAAAAATACGTAATTTTTTCATGCCTGCTACACCGTTTCTGCTAGAAATATGCTACATTTCCATGATACAGAGCAGGAACAAATAATGTACCCGAAGCAAACCTCCACCAACACGCGACGCGTGTTGATGGAGGTTTGCTTCGGGTACATTGTATTAAAGCACTGGTGGATTGCTCGCGGGCAAGTCGGGTGTGAACTCATGTAGTACGATAGCGGCACCGCAGGCTGCATCGGGGGCGATCCAGAGAATAGGGCGTGGATAATCTGGATGTTCTTTGTAAGTGTAGGTGACATTGTGAGCATCGAGGTAACGCCGCGAGGCTTCGAGGTTCTCGACAGCTAATGTCATCCGGCACAGGCTTTCGCCAAATTCCTGAAGATACTTAGCAAGTGCCCCTGGTTCTGGTAGATATGGAGTATCATTTACTGGATCGAGAAATGTAGGCAGTGGTGCGGCAAGCTCAAAGCTTTGGTCGCTTTCATCAAAGCGAAATGCGACGAGCATTGCGTCCCAAGAATCCGCTTCACCGGAAAACTGTTCTGACGGTTGTAAACCATAGATATGTGCAAAGCGTTGTGTGGCCTCGTTAAGGTCTGCGACAGCGAGCGTTGCGCTAAGTACTTTTGTAACGCCCAACGGGTGCTCTGGTGGTGTAGTCCATCCTGCTAAACGCTTGCGTCTCTCTTCTCCTACGCTATCATGCTGAATGAGAAATGGATAGTGTTGCGTCAGGTCGGGCCGTTCGATATTGGTACGTATCCATCCACGAGAGCGACCATCTTGCGATGTAAGC
The DNA here is from genome assembly GCA_964247355.1 of uncultured Ktedonobacteraceae bacterium. Classification (GTDB taxonomy): domain Bacteria; phylum Chloroflexota; class Ktedonobacteria; order Ktedonobacterales; family Ktedonobacteraceae; genus JBBQVS01. The sequence goes on from CAXTUE010000242.1 coordinate 3,242, forward strand.
GAGCCTTTTTCAGGTCCAATCAATGCGATGCTGCGAGCTTTCATCGCCTCGCTATCGGCCTGTATATCGTTTGAGGCCAGCACGAAGTTCAGATAACCCTCGCCCTTTGCCAGCCGCTCTACAATACTCGCCTGTGCCTCGGCGGGAGTGCGAACCGTGATGAGTTCCAGGTAGGTATTCCCAATAACAATAATGCGGTTAGCAGTTCCGACATTTGGATGAACGCCGCCCCCACTTGGTATCAAGCCCAGCTTATCGCGAAATAGCTCTGTTGCAGCATCAAGGTCTCTTACTCCGATGATGATATGGTCAAGTCCTGTAAGCATTGTTTCCTCTTCTTAACATCTGGTATGCTACTTTGTTTCCAGTATACAAAATAGGAGGTCGGCAATGTCAAACGCGTGTACATGCTTACAAAAAAACGTAGTAGTACAGGACGGACGCCCACAAGGGGACTAGCCCTACTATACACGACGTATCGTGTATAGTAGGGCTAGTCCCCTTGTGAGCGTCCGTTTCCTAGAGTAATCCAACACGCAAATACGCGTGTTTGATACCGCTTGATAAAGATGCGTTATCCGCGTGAGCGAGCAAGTTCGCGCTCACTGATAACCTTTGCATCGACGTGCCTACCGCGACTAAAGCGGAACTCGCCTTTCTCCCAGATCACCAGTAGCATGCTGGCATTAAAGATTGAGGAGTAGGTTCCGCTTACGATACCGATGAGCAGGGCAAGCGTGAAGTTATGCACGCTACCTGTACCGCCGAAGAGTGTCAGAGCACTCAGGGTAAAGATAACCGTCAGTGATGTGTTGAGTGAACGGGCCATTGTTTGGACAAGGCTTGCATTGACTACCTCGTCGAAGCTTTCAGAAGTGCGACGCTGCATATTTTCGCGGATACGGTCAAACACCACAATCGTGTCGTGGACTGAGAAACCGACAACCGTCAGCAGGGCTGTGATGAACAAGGTATCGACCTGAATGTGGAATGCCCAACCCAGGATTGAGAAGATGCCGATGACCACCAACACGTCATGGAGCAGTGCTATAATGGCGCATGCACCATAACGCCACGGACGCGCCACCTTGCGGAACGCGAACGAGATGTAGAGCAGAATGAGCACTGAGGCAGCGATAACCGCGAAGATAGAGTTGCGAATGGTATCACTTGCCACTGATGGACTCACTAAGTAGTTGCCATTCAATGCCACATACGAGTTTGTTTTGTTAAGCAACGCACCATATACCCTCGATAAGTCATTCACACCAATGGTTGAGGTAGTGGCGATGCTTACGATTTGTGTCGAACTTCCTTGCTGTACATCAACAACGTTGACAGGAGTTCCCGTTGCGGCAGGCGTACTCGTAGCCGTCGGCGTTGTCTTTACGGTAGGTCCAGGTGTACCAGCAGCCGTTGTCGGGACAGGTGTCGCGCTTGCCGTTGTCGTGCTACCTGTGTTTGGTAATTTGGCAAGAGTCGTCTGTATATCACTTGTTTGAGGCGCATTGGTAAACCCTGTTAGTGTAACTTGTGTAAAGAGCTTTCCATCAGAGCCTGGAATATCGGTATATATGGGTGGTTTGACTCCGCTTCCGTATTTGTTTTGGATAGCTGTTGTGATAGCACTCTGCACGGTGCCATCGATTTGTGTATTAAGGCGCACCCAGACGATTTTGTTACCCGCCTGTGATGCGTTACTACCCGCATCACCAAGCACAACTTGTAGGTCAGAGAGATTGAGCGGCTTGAGTGCTGTACGTACTTGCTCAATTTTAAGTGGCTTCTGTGGACGCAGGTCGACAGTTGCACCGCTACGGAAGTCAATGCCAACATTGAGGCCCGTAAAGAGAAGCGAGATCACACCTGGCACAATAACCGCAAGCGAAATGATAATAAAGAGCCAGCGATATTTTACGAGATTAAACACAACATACTCCTCTATACAGCGCTATTCTGCCGCGCCAACGACGCGGTGGCAGTAGCAATGGAGCCAGCAGGCAGGCCGAACAATGCAGGATGGTTGATGACGCCGGTTGGAACGAGCGTATTCAGTAGTGTGCGTGTCACAACGACTGCTGTAAACATACTTACAACCACGCCCAGGAACAGGGTCGAGGCGAAACCAACGATGATGCTTGCGCTAAAGTTGCTACCAAAGTAGAACAAGACCGCGCATGTAATCAAGGTCGAAATGTTTGAGTCGCGAATGGAGGGCCATGCGCGTCTCCAACCAATGTCAATGGCCGAGGAGAGCAATCTGCCAGCGCGCAATTCCTCTTTAATACGCTCGAAGATCAGGATGTTCGCGTCTACTGCCATACCAATCGAGAGTACAAAGCCCGCGATACCTGCTAATGTAAGCGTCACGCCAACAACCTTAAAAATGGCAAGCGTGAACAATGCGTACAGCACCAGTGCCACGTCTGCCAGCAAGCCGGGCAAGCGATAGTAGAGTAGCATGAATAGAATCACTATGCTCAGTCCAATCGTCGCCGCGAGAATGCTGCGATTGATAGCGTCCTGACCAAGTGTTGGTGAGACTGTTTCAAAGCTTGAAATTTGCAGAGGTACAGGAAGCGCACCATACTTGAGAACGTTGACAAGCTGCGTAGCCTGATCGAGCGAAAAATTGCCAGTGATCTGGCCTGAGCCAGGAAGCTGCGATTGGATAACAGCCGAAGAAACAACTTGTTTATCCAAGGTAATGGTCAAGTAATCGCCGATATGAGCTTTCGTGAAATCACCCAAACGTCCAAATGCTGCACCTTGCATACCAAACTGGATTACGTAGCTTGTGCCACCGGTCTGTGAGTTCTGACCAACGCTTAATGCATTGGGGTCCAGGTCTCTACCATTAAAGAGTGCCTTTGTACCGCCATTGCTTGATGCATATTGCGCCGGATCGAATGGTGCTCCTGCTTGCAGGGGAGTTTGACCTGTATCCCAGAACTCAAGCACCCCGCTTTTCAGGAGTGTCGTGATTTGTTGTTGCTGATTACCACCGTTCAAGCCCGGCAACTCAACCGCGATACTATATTTGCCATTTGTTTGTTGCTGAGTGCGGATGCTCGGCTCGTTGACACCGAGACCACCGTTGACGCGGTTCTCGATCTGTGTACGAGTATTACTGATCTGCTCTGCCGTTGGATTTTGCCCATTTGATGGCTCTAGCAGAACGCGGACGCCACCTTGAAGGTCGAGTCCTTGCTTAAAGACAAATGGATTGGCAATGCCATGAAATGGCTGATTGGTCTTCGCTTCCTTGTTGGGCCAGAAGACGACGTATGATGCGCCCAGTGCCAACAAGATAATGAAGAAGAGGAGTGTGAGTGTTCCTCGCCGCATAATTATTATTTCCTCTCACCTTGACTAACTAGCTTACAAATTCTTAACGTATGGACCATTTTGTTTCGTCCTTTTACAGTGTCAATTGCCCAACAGTATGTGATACACCGGTCCCTACATAGAGATTGCCGTCTTCTTCTCAAGGGCGCAATAAAGAACGTTCCATTGAAGGAACGTGGCAATATGCCGTAATTATCGAGTGCAGTATAGCATAGTTGACTGTTATTGCATATACACGATGCTGGACCAGACTATTTTCTCATATCCGCTTTTTGGTCAAACGTATTTTTGAACGTATAAAGTACTAAGAGGGATACAACCTTCATTGTTTTGTTGCGTAGCTATATAGAGTCTCCGTTTCTGTGCTACACCTCCCTCCATTGTACATGATAGAGCATTTTACGGCGTCACGTACAAAGAAACAATTTTATACAGGCTTTACGATAAAAGAGACAAGAGAAAAGAAGGAGTATTTGTTCGTTATGGAAGAAACGTTGCAAGGATCAGAGTACGCTACAACGCCCACGCTCGACTCTAATCGCAGAATTGTGATGGATGTGCGCAATATTAC
>CAXTUE010000243.1:0-7158 GCA_964247355.1 uncultured Ktedonobacteraceae bacterium
TTCACAGGAAGTGACGCTTTCTCCTGCCGATGCCCTGCGAATACTTGGCTCGGCAGTCAGACCCTTACCATCGGTGCAGCTACGCATTGTGGATGACGGACGGGAGGCACAGGCAGATGAAGCGGGCGAGATACAGCTAAAGGGGCCGACGATTACTCCGGGCTATGCAGATCGACCAGAGGCTACCGCACGTGCCATTAGCGACGGTTGGCTTGCGACAGGTGATATTGGCTATCTGGACACTAAGGGCTATCTGTACGTGCTGGACCGTCGCTCCGACCTGATTATCTCCGGCGGCGAAAATGTCTATCCGGCAGAAATCGAGGCTGTTCTGCTCTCTCATCCCGACGTAAGCGAGGCTGGTGTCTGCGGTCAACCTGATGCTCAGTGGGGACAGGTACCTATTGCCTTTGTGCATCTGAAAGATGGCAGTACAACTAGCGCAAACGATTTGCTAAAATATGTCTCACAACGTCTCGCACGCTATAAACAGCCGCGCACTGTCTATATTGTGGAGCAGTTGCCACGCAATTCTTCTGGTAAGTTGTTACGAAGAGAGCTTTCGAGATTGGTACCGATACGTCATGCATAATATTCTGGTGCGCGCTTGAGCGTTTTCCATTGTTGTCCATCATGACCGAAGACGACCAGTGCCACATGTTCACGTTCGACGATATCGAGCAGTTTGCGTGTGCTGGCGCGTAGTTGTTCTTCACTATCGTCCATAGGCCATGCGTGGCGATCAGGGGTAAAGAGACGCTGCATAGCAACTGCATCAATTGCAAGCAACACAGGTCCGGTCTGTGGCAAGTGTAGCAGGACTGATTGATGACCGGGAGTATGTCCACCTGTCTCTATAAGGGTCAGGCCGGTAAGAAGTTCTGTGTCACCGTCAACCATACGATAATGCAAGGCTGGCGCATCCCAATGTGTACGTGTAACAGCAAAGCGAGGATGCCCACTTTTTGCCAGTGTATAGTGTTCACGCTGAACTATGAGTTCGGCCTTCGTAAAGGCATCATGATAGCCACTATGGTCTGGATCGAAGTGTGTACAAATGAGGATATCAATATCGTCGGGAGAAAGACCAAGTGTGTCAAGCACTTCAAGCACGTTTTTTCCATGTTCGGCCATTAGCCCTCCGAAAGGTGATACATAGCCAGCAGGTAGTCCACTATCGACAAGTATACTCTTGCCATCGCTCATTTGAATGAGATAGCAACCCATAACCATTTCCAGTGTTCGACCGGCCATCTGTACAGTTGGTGCTGCTAGCTGTAAGAGATACAGTTTTTGTGGGGTCAAGGGATTCGTTGTCATGTACTAAGCCTTTCTTGTACTAGCCATTGATCTTTTCATCACTGTCTTATTAGATTTTGTATTAAAGTGCAAGATCAAAACAATGACTGTTGCCCACCTTCTTCTGCTTGTTTTTCTTTGGTAAGTTGTTTCTTAGAAGCTCGCCTTCGTGCCTCAAGTTCTTTACGAAGATCAAATGCACGAGGCAAGTCTTTGGTGTCCTTTTGATGGATACGTTCTGAGGCAGCTTTTACTTCACGTGCTACTTCGTAATGCGTGAGAATCGCGATGTTTTCATCAAAAATTTGGTCTTCTCTAAGTTTGTGATCTGTGGCGGTGATGCGAAACAGATTTATCGCGAGATGTTCTGATCCCATCACATCCAGTACGTGCTGGTCGTCTTGCAAATTCCAGAAGCGTTTCAATTCGTCAGAGGTCATGCTATAGTTGTATCCAGCGTCCATGAACAAGCCCATACTCTCACTTTTCACACCTGATTGCATTGCGGTTTCCGATAGATGCCCGTTCTCTTCTGAAACCTTTACACGCAAAAAGATACGCTGCTCCGTTTAACGACGTAATTCGTGCATCTCATGCGACTCAATCGCATAGTTGAAATAAGAAAGTGCTGCTGCTATTTCAGGGAGATGAGCATTACCTTGCATAGCAATATAACGACAAGCACGTTTACTCAAGAAATAATCTGAAATCTTCCGAGTAGCGCGTCCTTGTTTTACGGTTAATTCTGCCTCAAAGAAATTTTCGATAATCGGCACATTATCGGTTGCGCAAGCTGCCATAGCTTTTTTAAGCACATTTTCAAAACCACGCCAATTCTTCTCGTAACCAAGCTTTCCAGATAGCTCACGTGCCGACCAATACGTTCGACCTTGCTCATTTTCGTGCTTCAGACTGTCAAAGTCAGGTGTGCGCAAGTGCATAGCATTATCTCCCTTTAAAGCTAGTTTTCTACTAGCATAAAAATATGATACATGCATTTTAACACTTCTAAATGAGCAGAGGAATAATGAAGTTTTCACGAGGAGTGGAGAAATTTAGAATAAACTATGGCAGCTTTTTTCAGGTTTTGAAAGAGGTTGCTTCGAGGATTCGATATAATTGAAGGAACATATAGTCCCTTATTCTCTGGCGACGCAACGACACGTCTCTCGTCATGCAGACGTTTCTTGACATTGTTAGAAGAGTTACGGGGGAAGCAAAAATGTAGAGGTCTAATTCCATTACACCCTGTTGGCGTAGACAAGTGTTAGAGGATTGATAAAACGTTTCATATCCTTTAAACATTGTAAAATGCTAGCAGGGTGTAATGGAATTAGACCCCTACAGTTATTCTTCGTTATTCGCAGCTATTGCTGCCACCATCGATTCGTCGACGAGGGGGCCACTGACGCGCACACTGCCGTCGGACGCTTTCAGGGCGAAGGTGAGTGAACTGTAGGTGACGTTCACTTTGACCTCACGATTGCGTACGCCGACGCGTACTGGTGTAGACTCCACCAGTTGCTTGATACGCTGGGCCACGAGTTCGGCACCGTGCTGCTCGGCACGAATGACGGCGGTGACGATACCGGGGCCGTTGATGGACAGGTTGTCCTCTTTGCGTACACGATTGCGCAGCAATGGCAGCATCTTACGGGCGACCTCGGTTGCCTCACGGTCCTCGCGCTCGCGGTTTATGTCGTTACCCGATGCGCCCTCGATGGTAAAGCGAAACACGAGAACGCTCTGTGCATTGCAGATACGGCGCATCTTACGCTGTCCGGCTTCGAGGTCCTTTGTCGAGTCAACCATTTGCCAGATGTGATGTTCGCGTTTACGCCAGAAGTCGTAGTGTCCTTGCACGCGGGCAAAGCCCTCGAGCATAATCGTACCGGCTGTCCACATCGCCTGTTTTGGTGTACTCATGGTAAAATCTCGACAGGCGATAAGCTGGCGGAGAATCGGCGATGTCTTCATCGTCGAGGCTTCATAGTTCTGTTGCGCACGTACCTTCAAGTGGCCCGCGTAGATGCGGCGGCGCTGCTTGAGAAAATCATGTACGTTGACAGGTCCCTTATTATACACAACGCATTCGGGTCGATATTGTAGTGTATAATTGAGTTGCGAAATGATTGCTTGAATAGAGATTTCATCAACGGCACTATTGGCCGGAATACTCGGCACAACAGTCCGAAAAGCGATAATTTCACCCAGCTTCGCGTGAGTGCGCGCTACACGATCATGTAAGCGCCATAAAAGATGCACGGAATGTCCCATGAATGTCGATGCATCGTTGACGGGAACAGGACGCCCACCCGTCATGCCAATATTAGGGTCGAGAAATGGCGAACAGAGATGCTCAAGTGCTGACTCCTCTGGCACCACATCCGCACCTACAAGGACCGCAACCTTGCTTGTCGTTTGCTTCAAAAAGAGATTGATTGCTGAAGCTTTTCCTTCACGCTTCTCCTGCACGAAAAGCCGGACACGTGGCTCTTTCAACGCGATCTCCGCGACGGTTGGGACGGTACGATCAGTGCAGCCACTTGCAACAACGATCACCTCCTCAATGCGAATGGATGGCCCCTCTTGTTTAAGAACAGCTTGAATTGTGCGGGCGATATTGGCCTCTTCGTTATAGGCCATAATGCCAATGCTACAGCCCACACGCTCGTCGTGTACCAGCTCCTGCTCACCAGGGTGTGGGTTCTGCTGTTCTCTGTTGCTTGCGCTACTGCCTACGATGTCTACCCTCGTTGCCATGAAGGCGTCTCCTTTGCCAGAATAATATGGAGGCTTGTTCTATCTTCTTTTTCTGATACTCCGCATCCACATACTCTATTTCAATCAACCCCCTACCATTGTTTTATAGCGTATCATTTTGATGCTGCGGAAAAAGATAAGAATGGGTTAAGATATGGTTGCAAATATACCAATGTTGTTATGAAAACACAAGTTTACTAGGACGTTAGGTTCATTTGAGAGAAGACAAAGGTCAAAAAACGGTGTATATTATGGAAATTGGGGCATTTATGGACCCCTCTATACTCTATTTTGCTTTAGAAAAGGATAAAGCTCTTCTTATGAGTCCTAAAGAACATGTGACACTCTCAGCAGCGGCGGCGGTTATCGCGTTTCCGTGGCTGAAACAAGATATATGGCTACCTTTTGCATCGAGTATTTTAATTGATGTTGACCACTATCTCTGGCATGCGGTTGCTTATCGCACCTTAAGTCTACGTGCCGCCGTACGCTACTTCAATCAAGCTGACCCACCACAACTCTTGGAGGCTCGTCTGCTCCATCATCCGCTTGTGCTCGGTACGTTACTCTTTCTCGCGGTCCGTCTGCGTTCGCGTACGCTTGCCCTTCTTCTTGCTGGCTTGCTCTTTCATGTCAGTCTGGATGCGTTTCATGTCACTCGACTGAGCACTCTGAAACGCTCCTTAAGCCAGAACGCGAATAATACTTGCGCTGAATGTAATCAGCGTGTTGCTGCCTTACAGCTTCACACAATGCATAAAACGTCCAATATGCTTGATCGTTACAACGCACAACACTTCGTTGTACTCTGCTCCACCTGCCATGAACGAGCGCACGCATTATAGTCAAATAAAGGGAAAGTGTTTGGCAATAAATTGCCTGTGGATGCAGTGAACCTGGTCCCTATGAAACCCAAAGGGGTTTCGTAGGGACCAGATTATGAAGTTTCACAAAATATCTTGGATACGGTAGGGACCCCCAAAAAAAAAATCGGATTGTGGGGGGTGGGGACCAAACCGGGAGGGTGGATAATGGGGGCGGTGGTTATTTATGCGGTCCCTACCTCCAGCATATCTATGTTATTTCATAAAAACACAGCACCGCGTCCACAGGCCGATTTATCGGATATCTTATTTGCCCTGCTCTCTCGAATTCAGAAGACGGAATCCGTTGGGCGTTACCTATAGAAATGGACAGCATTTTCGCTAGTTGTACTACTAGTGACATTTCTATTCGTATTCTCTATTGTTAAGGCTGCTACTTATATCGTATAACGAAGCAACATGGCAGGAAAGTTTTCCAGAGGTGTACATGGCGAAGCCGATTATATTTACCATAGATGATGACCCCAATGTATTGCGGGCGATTGAACGCGACCTGCGCCACCAGTATGGAGCTACTTACCGCGTGTTGCACGCAGGCTCTGGTCAGAGTGCGTTAGAGACGCTGAAACAGGTGAAGTTGCGCAACGAGGTTATCGCGCTCTTCCTGGTCGATCAGCGCATGCCAGAAATGAGTGGTACGCAATTTCTGGAGGAGGCCATTCAGCTATTTCCAGGGGCGAAGCGCGCCTTGCTGACGGCATACGCCGATACAGACGCGGCAATTCAGGCCATCAACACCGTCAAGATCGACTACTACCTTATGAAGCCGTGGGACCCACCAGAGCAACACCTGTATCCTATGCTCGACGACCTGCTCGACGACTGGCAGGCATCGTATCGTCCTCCATTTGAGGGTGTGCGTGTTGTGGGACACCGTTGGTCGCCGCGCTCACACGATGTACGAGATTTCCTTGCGCGCAACCTTATTCCATATCAATGGTTAGACATTGAGGAGAAGGCAGAACCTTGTCAGTTGCTTGAATACGCTGGCATCACAGATGAGCAATTGCCCGTACTCTTCTTCTCGGATGGTTCGCACCTGGAAAATCCGAGCAATCTGCAAGTCGCCGAGAAGGTGAAGCTGAACACGCATGCAGGGATGTCCTTCTACGATTTAATCATTGTTGGCTCCGGTCCTGCTGGTCTGGCGGCGGCTGTTTATGGTGCGTCGGAGGGACTACATACGCTGATGATCGAGCGTGAGGCACCCGGCGGTCAAGCGGGCACGAGTTCGCGTATCGAGAATTATCTTGGCTTTCCGCAGGGCTTAAGCGGCTCCGACCTGGCGCGTCGCGGCGTGATGCAGGTCAAGCGACTGGGGGCGGAAATTCTCTCGCCGCAAGAGGTAACTAATGTGCGGGTCGAGGGACCATATCGCTTTGTGACGCTGATCGATGGAACCGAAATAGGTTGTCATGCGCTCCTCGTGACAACGGGTGTTTCTTATCGCAAACTCGACGTACCTGGCATTGAACAGTTTACAGGTGCGGGTGTGTACTATGGGGCGGCGATGACCGAGGCCGTTTCTTGTCGTGACGAAGATGTGTATCTAGTTGGTGGCGCGAACTCGGTAGGGCAGGCCGCGATGTACTTCTCCAAGTATGCGAAGCACGTCACAATTCTTGTACGTGGCGACTCGCTCTCGAAGAGTATGTCGCAGTATCTCATCGACCAGATACACGCCACAGAAAATATTCTAGTACGGACCTGCTCTGCTGTTGTCGAGACGCAGGGCGACACGCATCTCTCATCCATCACAATTGATGATACCAATACAGGCAAACGCGAGACCGTTCCAGCATCTTCACTCTTCGTCTTTATTGGTGCTATGCCGTACACCGATTGGCTACAGGGCGTGGTCGAGCGCGATGCACAGGGCTTTATTCTTGCTGGCACCGATCTGCTACACGATGGCAAACGTCCAAAGGGCTGGCAGCTCAATCGCGACCCCTTCCTGTTGGAGTCCAGCGTACCCGGAATTTTTGTCGCGGGCGATGTGCGACATGGTTCTATCAAACGAGTTGCCGCAGGTGTCGGTGAAGGTTCGATGGCGGTCCAGTTTGTGCATCGTTATCTGAGCGAGGTCTAGGCTATGACAAATATGGATATCCTGCGTCAATCAGCTTTGTTTGCGGATGTGTCAGACGACGAGATCGCATCCATCCTGGCGCAGGGAGAGGAGATATCCCTGCAGCAGGGAGATGTGTTGTTC
>CAXTUE010000244.1:0-7136 GCA_964247355.1 uncultured Ktedonobacteraceae bacterium
CACTGATGGAGAACCTGTTCAATTCAAAAGTTTTATCACTCAACTTCTACATACACAGGGCTTAGATGCGGGTAACAGAAGTATTCCGCGCTGGCTTGCACAACTTGTCGCCTCTGTAAGTGAGTGGGCATGGCAGACATTTCACTTAAAGAATGCACCTCCATTAACACGTGCGACGGTGCGTGTCATTGGTGAAGAGGTCACGGTCAATGACACGAAGGCTCGTTGTGAACTTAGCTATACAAGTGCGATGTCACGTGCCGAGGGACTTGCGGCAATGCAAGTCTCCTCTTCTAAGACTAGCTCTGCTACTCATGTATAACAACAGAGATTACTCTAAGCTGTAAGATGCAAGGAAGGAATTTTTTTACAATGGTGACAAATAATACAACTCAACCAACTCCAGCATCGATGTCATCTACACCTCTAATCATTCGTATAGCCAATCCTATCGTTATTGCGTTGTTGCGTTCGCCGCTTCATCGCTTGTTGAGCAAGACCGTTATGCTCGTCACATTCACAGGACGAAAAAGTGGAAAGATATACACGACTCCCATCAGCTATATTCAAGACGGGAACAATGTTACTGCCCTAACACATGGTCGCTGGTGGCGAAATATTGGTAAAAGTGCCAACGTAGCACTACACATAAAGGGAAGAACGATACAAGCAACAGCAGAGGCGATTGCTGTTGACAAAGAAGCCATTGCTACAGGCATACAAGCGGTGCTGCAAAGGGTACCTCGTGACGCCCGTTTCTATCACGTAACCTCTTTTAGCCCCGATGGAGTAGCTGATCGTACACAAGCTTTGTATGGAGCACAAGATGCTGTAATGCTACGGTTTCATGTGATCTAGCATCTCTTGAGAGGAAGACATTATGTCTGTAGATCAAATTCCCAATGTTTTTTCACCTTTGAAGGCGTATAAGAATGCAAACCTTACAACCTTTCGTCGAAATGGTGAAGGTGTTATAACAACTATCTGGTTTGTACTATTTGAGGATAAGCTGTACTTAAGAACACAATCGAATGCTGGAAAAGTGAAGCGTATTCGTAAAAATGCTCATGTACAACTTGCGCCTAGTACAGCACGTGGCAAAGTACTAGGTCCAATAATAGAAGCAAATGCACACTTTCTGACTCCTGGTTCGATGGAAGAGCAACATGCGAAAACGTTATTGGACCGCAGATACAGGATTGAGTTGTTGATAGCATTACCCTTTAGATGGTTTATCACTAGACGTGGAACAACTACGTACTTTCAAATAGAACCATACAAAGAGGAATAGCCTTCTTCATGTGCTATATTACAAGCAGATAGTTGTATATAACAGGAGTTTCCACCATATGGTTCTCAACTTTGAGGCATTTCGTGCAGGAAAGGCTAGTTACGCCGATACTGTGCGCGATGTCACTCACAAAGACCTTTACAACGCTATCGATGACCTCTTCGATACCATCGAGTCCATTATTCCAGGTCTAACAGATATGGGGGCGACGTTTGCCCCTCATGACCCTGATTTGAAAGATGCAAGCGAAGAAGCTTATACATTAGGTCATGTCATCGTTCATTTGACTGCAACTCTTGAAGAGGCATCTTCAGTTGGTTCTGTCCTGGCACGTGGTATTGCCTTCGAGGGACGATTGCGTAATGAGGTTCCGTGGCAGATGGTCCGTACCGCCCAACAGGTGCACGCTCGTCTGCGTGAGAGTCGGCGTATGTGTCGTGCATATCTTGATGCATGGCCCGATGCTCCACATCTCGATGTGACAATTGTGCGTATCCCTACCTTTGGCCCAATGAACGCTGTTGGTATGCACGGGTTGGGTATACTGCACGGGCAGTCTCACGTTGAACAGTTGCGCGAAATTATGCGTCAGTCAAAAGATAGAGTGTAGAACAAAAACACATGATGCTAGAGTGCGTAACACTCTAGCATCATGTGTTTTTGTTCTATGTTATTTTCCGAGCCTACGTACAAGCTCCACGAGTGTGCGTACACCAACGCCGGTTGCGCCCTTCTCGGCATAGGACTTTTTGCTTTCGAGATAGCTTGTGCCCGCGATATCCAGGTGTGCCCATTTCGCGTCACCGACAAACTGTTCCAGAATTTTCGCCGCCGTGATCGACGATGCTGGACGACCGCCCGTTTGCTTGATGTCGGCGACATCGCTTTTGATGGCCTCGCCATACTCTTCGTCCATAGGCATCGGCCAGAACTTCTCGCCTACCATCCGACCCGCCGCGACAATGTCTTCTGTCAACTGCTCATCGTTGCTGAACAGGCCGGTTGTAACGCCCCCCAGCGCAATCACGACCGCGCCTGTGAGCGTGGCAAGATCGACGATTGGCGAGAGACCTTCCTTGACTGCGTATGAGAGTGCATCGGCTAAAATCAAACGTCCCTCGGCATCAGTATTAACAATCTCAATTGTTTTGCCATTCGAGATGCGCAGGATATCGCCCGGACGATAGGCCGTTCCACTCACCATGTTCTCACATGTTGGCACAAGTGCGGTGACATTGACGCCAGGTTTCAGCACGGCTATGGCCTGCATTGCACCCAGGACTGCGGCGGCTCCTCCCATATCGCCCTTCATTTCGTCCATACCTGCGGCTGGCTTGATCGAGATACCGCCCGTATCGAAGGTGATACCCTTACCAACAAGGGCTAGACCTTTATTCGATGCCTCGCCGCCGCGATAGCGTAGCACAATAAATTGTGGGAGTTCGGCACTTCCCTGCGTAACTCCAAGTAGACCTCCCATATTGAGTTCCGTAATTTTAGCCTTGTCGAATACCTCATATTCTAAGCCAAACTGTTTCGCCATGCTTACCGCGCGATTTGCGAGTTCGGTTGGAGTGAGAACATTCGGTGGTTCGTTCACGAGGTTTCGTGCGAAGTTCGTGGCCTCTGCCAGTACTTGGGCCTCTTCAATTACTTGCTCGATATGTGTCGTGTCCGCGCCGCTCTCAACCAACACACGTATCTGAGAGACGCCTTTGCCATTGCTTGTTTGCTCCGAATGTTTGTATATTTTGAACGTGTAGAGTCCAAGCAATGCACCCTCTACTTCCGCCAGCACATTGTTTTGTACGTCCTGCCCTTGCAAAGCTAGCGTAATGGAATGCGCTCCTGTTGCCTGAGCGTGGCGAGCCGCAATCGCACTGGCACGATGCAAGGATTGAAGCGAAACCTTATCTTGTACGCCTAAGCCAACGACGATAACGCGCTTTGTTGCCATCCGGTTCATTGGATGAACAGTGAGGAGTTCACCGAGTCCACCCTTGAACTCGCCATCTACACATAGCTCGCTTATCAGTCCATCTAAAAGCGTATCTATCTTGGCGGCATTTGCCGATAATTGGATGCCTTGTTCGTCTTTGCCTGCTTTACGGGTGGCCGATACAATTAACACATCGGTCGCTATATCCTGTATCATATTTGTTATTGCTGAAACGTTCATCTAAAAAAACTCCGACTCTATGTTTTCCAAAAGTGAGAGACCGACCAGGCCGCTGGTCGGTCTTGTAGAATATACCTACTGGGACGGATGAGTGCAAGCACATAGGTATGCTAGTACTATAACACTGCCTGTCTACTTTGCTGGTAACAGACGGTCAACGAGTTCCAAAAGCTGACGTGGCTTGAAGGGCTTCGTTAAATACTCAGTACAGCCAATGCGCTTTGCCGCTTCACCTTCGTCGCTTAGTGCATAGGCAGTTACTGCAACAATAGGTACAGTGGCGAGATGTGGACGTGAGCGAATAAGTTGTGTTGTACGATAACCGTCCAATACAGGCATCGAAAGGTCTGTGAGTATCAGGTCCACGTGTTCACGATCCAGTATGTCAAGTGCTTCCTGCCCGTTAGTGGCAGAAATACAGCGATAGCCGCGTGTTGACAGAACGCGCTCAATAAGAATGCGGTTCGACGCCTCATTCTCAACAATCAGGATAGCAGGAGTGCTCATACGTTTCGTTCTATACTTTCTTGTATTGCTATGTAGTAAGAGGTGCCGCTATAGGGAGTGTTAGCGAAAATGTTGATCCTTGACCCACTATACTTTCTACTGCGATTTCGCCTCCCTGTAATTCAACGAGTTTCTTTGCAATCGTCAAGCCCAGACCAGTACCTCCAAAGCGTCTTGTAGTACTTCCGTCCGCTTGCCGAAATGCCTCAAAGATAAAGCCGAGCGCAGCAGGTGAAATACCGATGCCAGTATCTTGTACGGCGATACGCACCATATTTATATCTGGCATATGCGTACAACGAATTGTCACACCGCCCTGCTCTGTGAATTTCAATGCGTTCGAGACCAAATTGGTGATTACCTGTCGCAGTCTATGACTGTCTGCAAGTACAAGAGGTAGATGCTCTTGCATGTCCAACGTGAGATACAAGCTCTTTTCGTCCGCCATCAGCTTTAGTGAGTTAATGATATCTCGAAGACCTAGAGCTAGCTCTACTGGCTCAGGTCTCACTTCGATTTTGTCTGCTTCAATCTTTGAGAGATCAAGCATCTCATCCACTAAATGTGAAAGGTCCTCAGCTCGTCTCACAATAAAGCGAATGTCTTCCTCCTGTTGTGGTGACAGTTCGCCCTCGACAAAACCCTCGACGATCATCGACCCATAGCCAATAATGCTATGCAAGGGCGAACGTAGCTCATGGGTGACGTTAGCAAGAAATTGCGATTTTAGCGCGTTTGCACGTTCAAGTGCTGCGTTTTTGTCTTTTACCTCTGCGAAGAGCAATGCATTCTGAATTGCCATTGATGCTTGAATTGCTGCTGTACTGAGCAGAAACGTATCGCGCTTACTCACCAGATAGGGCTTATCGAAGTAGAGCATGAATGCTCCAATAGCCTGGTCTTGCAGCAGTAAAGGCACTGCAATTACAGCACCATAGTCTGCATCACGTGCCATGCGTGCCCAGCCATCTTGCTCTTGAGGGCTTGCAGCAATATCTTCGTCATAGGCAATCTTTTGTTTTGCGATAACCATACGCGCGAGGGTCATATCCAAATCGCGTAGGGCCGGACGTGGAATGCGTGGACGCCGTATGCCGTACGGCGTCTGCGGGAAGTGAGGCATCTGGACAGCTTGCCTTTTACCACTGATGGGATTTGATAATGCTAGCATCTTTGTGGTAGCAGCCATCGTCACATCACCATCAGGATCGGCATGAACAGTAACTGCCCCTGTTTCTTGTAATTGAGAAGGCTCGGACTTAGGAATTGAGAGGGGAACAGGGGAGAATGTGCCAGCAGTTCCTGTCTCAGACCAGCGAGCTACCGCCCACGGCGAAAGCATTTCGCGTCCATAGAGCAGTAAAGAGACATGTTTGGCCTGCATGATATGCCCAAGTCGCGCTACGATTTCCCCAAGCAACTGTTCAAGGTTGACCGTCGAAATCAAGGCATCACTCATGACAAGCATATTGCTCATTTGCTCCATCATAACCTGACTTTCGCTTGCTAAGGAGTCAGAGAGCAAATCAAATGAGTGCGAAAGGGTTTGTAACTCGTCCCGCGCCGGCAAGACAATGCCTACGTTCTCGAAAACCTGTGTTTGTGCCTGCGTTTGCAGTTTTTGTAACGGTTGTGTTAAAAACGCCCGTGTGATCCATGCAAGAAGGAGAATACCGATTGCTGTGGTACATATTCCTATACCAAGCAAGAGCAGAAGCACGCGAAAGTTATACAGCATAACCGTGATAGGTGGCTCGACATTGATGATTAGAAGCTGAGGTGAATCTGCTACCTGAGAGGCGGGTGTTAACGCGCTTTCTGACGTAATATAATGCTGAGTTCCATCGCTGATACTTTGTGCGTGTGAGTGGCATACCTTGCTTACAGGTGAAGAGAGACGAGTATGATTGAGCAACGTCCCGGCCATACCTTGTACTTGCCCAGTGAGACAAAGAAAAATACTTGTATTTGAGTGAAGAGCGAGTGTCTGTGCGAGTGTATCATCGATTGGTTGTGTTGCTAGCAAAACGCCTGCCATTGTATGTTGCGGAGAGTAAATGGGTAGCGCAATCCGAAGTACCCATAGGTTGTTTTTTGTGGGCGTAATACTAAATTTTTCTGGTTGTAACGAACTTACAATGCGACCTTGCGTGGCAGTGTCTACAAGCATGATGGCATTGCCAGGAATCTGGTGATTGTTGTTATCTTTTTCTAGTTGAGCTAGTAGCATGCGGTTGGGTGAGACAACATCCAAGGCGGATAGCGAGAAGCGATTCTGTACAGGGGAACCAATCTCATTGAGATATGTCTGTGTTGGTCCACCAGTTCGAGTAATGGAGGAGACAAGCTCCTTATTGGAGGCGACAGCTTGTAAGGCAGTAGTGAGCGATGCGTTATTTGCGTTATAGGCTTGTTTCACAAGGGAGAGATGAAGCGATGCGTTATTTCTTGCTTCCCGCTCAGCATAAAATGTTAACGCGCCCCAACTTGTAAGCAGAAACAGGAGCAGGCATAGTAAGAGAACTAATGCCGTGCTAACTGTGAGTTTTCCCCCCAACGACCGCATTGAAAATTGCATGCGAGCCTCTCTTGCTTGTCCTACTGAAATGTAAGAGAGAAACGGGGTGCCAACTCGTTCCTCCCTTACCACGCATAGACGGAGCAATGCGCAACTCTGAACGGCGCGCGTGCATCTCTATGGGGAAAAGATCGCACGAATAAAGTAAATGTATGGTACAAGCTGCTCGTCGAGGTGGGTGTGCTTGACGCCATATATTCCGCCATCCGTTCTCAGCCTATGTATTATAACGCATGAATTGGAAATTTGTTATCAATTTTACTACCAGTTTCTTTTTAGTAGGAAAATTGGTTCAAATTATTTCTTACGTATCCCCATATACTCTATGTGTCCACATTGCAAAAGGCTGATGAGCACTCGCGCCACTTCTCCCTCACTGCGATGAAGTAGATGCATCACATCTGCAATGGTACGTTTGCCATCCAATAAGATGAGTACAATACGGTCCCGCCTTTCCATCTGTTTTAGTGCGTCCGCAGTAATCGCAGTTGAACGTGCTTGAAAAACTGCAGAGGTACTTATTTTTTCTATCTCGTCTGTAGAAATGGAAGGACGACCATTTGTCACACCAGTAAC
Source organism: uncultured Ktedonobacteraceae bacterium (assembly GCA_964247355.1). Lineage (GTDB taxonomy): Bacteria > Chloroflexota > Ktedonobacteria > Ktedonobacterales > Ktedonobacteraceae > JBBQVS01. The sequence continues at coordinate 7,132 of CAXTUE010000244.1, forward strand.
AGGTG
>CAXTUE010000245.1:0-1116 GCA_964247355.1 uncultured Ktedonobacteraceae bacterium
TAGTAACCTTGTCGACAATATGCACAGTAGCCACATGCGATGGTAGAAGGAATAATGACGCGCTCTCCCACTCTGAGGTTACGCACATCGCGCCCGACCGCTTCAATCACACCAACTCCCTCGTGACCAAGAATAGTGCCAGACTTCATGCCGGGGAAAGTGCCACGAATCATATGCAGGTCCGTACCGCAAATTGCACTGGAAGTGAGACGCACAATCGCGTCCTGCGGGTCCTTGAGTTTTGGATCGCTCACAGTATCGAGGCGAATATCGCCCAGTCCGTGATAAACAACAGCTTTCATAATGCTCCCTTCTCTTGTAGCAAGAGGCTACTCTACTGCTTGTTTTTATGTTCGGCGAACAACGAGACCATTGCGGAATTGAATGCGCCGAGGTCCTCCGGGCTACGACTGCTCACCCAGTTACGGTCACGTACCATTTCCTGGTCAACCCAGTTGCCACCAGCGTTACGAATGTCATCTTGAATGGTCTGGTAGCTGGTCAACGTACGCCCCTTGACACGCCCAGCCGATACCAATAGCCACGGCGCATGACAAATCACAGCGATTGGCTTGTTAGCTGTATCAATTGTGGTGATAAAGCTCTGTGCCTTTGGATTCATACGCAGAAAGTCTGCATTTAATGCACCACCGGGAAGCAGTACAGCATCAAAGTCACTGGGATTTGCTGCATCAAGTGTCATATCTACATTAAACTTGTCAGCCTTTTCGTCATGGTTCACACCTGTAATCTGGCCTGACGTAGGCGAGACAATGGAAGTTTTAGCTCCCGCTTGCTCAAGTGCCTTTTTTGGCTCGACGAGTTCAGCCTGCTCAAAATCATCTGAAACAAGAATAGCTACACGAAGGCCATTTAAGTTTATGTTGTTTTGCATCGTACAAACCTCTCTGTTCTATTGATGGAAGTTACATGGTCTCTACAGACATAAGGTACACGAAGGGCCGAAGCAATTGGTGACTCAAACATAAAACAGCACAAAAATAGGCGAATGAATAATACTCATCCGCCTATTTTTGTGCTATATCACCCTAATGCAACAGCTCTTGACGTTGGCTTTGTACCTAATGTCCATAGCAGGAGCGCAACGATCACAAT
>CAXTUE010000245.1:1126-7117 GCA_964247355.1 uncultured Ktedonobacteraceae bacterium
CTGTAGTAGCATTCCAGTAAAGGCTATAAGAAGTCCAATGGCGGTAATGATGGGCCAGATACTTGGAGGCGTTTGGGTCTTGTATGTCGCTAAAAGTAGGGCTTCCGCTTGTGCGAGTCGTGCCGCTTCTTGAGCTTCGCACACTGCTAGCAAGCTTGAAATTGTCTCTTGCATGATACGCGCATCGAACGGCTTTGTAAGGGTTGCAATTTGTGATTGTGTTGCGACAGAAGAGGTGGATATCACGGAGATTTGTTCCCACGCAAGTATAATGGTGGGGACGGCCACAAGCGCAGGCGTCGTTTGAATGCTTGTCAGTAGGGACCTATCGCTATGAATACCGCTGTCTATATCGACGATCAGCAGATCGACAGCTTCCATAGAACACGCGGAAGCGAGAGATGGTGCCTCCACAACATTCATGTTCTGGTGTTGCAAACCAAGCGCGATGAGACGGCGTAGAGATGCATCAGCTTCTATGACTAGTACAGTGGGCTTCTTCCCTTGCGACATGAACGTCTATCTCCATATGATAATGATTCCATTTCTCAGTTGCTAGAAGCATAGAAGATGAACATTGCGCATTCTTTAATGGAAGAAGATCACTCCTTACAATTCCCTGAATAAATATAAGGTACACACAGTAGGGCGTTTTTTACTAAGAACGGACGCTCACAAGGGTCAGTTCCCTTGTGGGCGTCCGTTCTCGTATTTCAGTTTTGCTAGCTTGTAGCCTACGTCTGGAATAGTGAGGATATACTTCGGGTGACGCGAGTCCTCTTCGATTTTACGGCGTAAGCGGCTGATATACACCCAGATGAAGTCGATATCGCGGTTATACTCTGGTCCCCACACTTTCTCTAGCAGTAACTCATGCGTGACGACCATACCAACATTTTGTGCGAGCGTGCTTAATAGCTTGTATTCTGTGCGGCTAAGCTGTGCCACTTTGCCTTGAACCGTAACGATATGCTGGGCATAATCGATGACGAGATCACCCGTTGTGAAGATTGCCTGTGTTGCTGCCTGCTCTGGCATAGCCGCTTGACGACGCAACAGAGCACGAACGCGCGCGAGCAGTTCTTTCATGCCAAAGGGCTTCATCACGAGATCGTCGCTACCAAAATCGAAAAGTTGCACACGCTCATCTTCGTCGCAGTTGTCGCACAGCATAAGCACGGGACGCTGCGAGAACTCGCGCAGACGTTGCAGCAACTCGATACCGCTCATATCGGAGAGATGTGTCGAAAGCAGGATAATATCCGGCTCCTCAAGATCAAGCTGACGCAGGAACTGTACGCCGTGGTTCACCGTTGATACACGATACTGCTGCTCCTCCAGATTGTTGCGCAGGTAACGTGTCATACGTGGATCGCTTTCAGCAAGGAGCACACACACACGCTTGTCTTGCTTAAATGGTTGCGAACGGGGTATTTGTGGTGCAATGTCCTGTGTTGGCGAAATGCTCTGCCGTGCAGGTTGAGCTAGCACTGTTGTCGTCATACGAGGCGACAATGGCAACGTAAAGTAGAATGTTGTGCCATGTCCAAGACCAAGCGAGTCAGCCCAAATTTTGCCGCCGTGCGCCTCAACAGTCGCTCGCGCTGCCGCTAAGCCAAGTCCACTTCCATTTGGCTTCTCTGCATTATGCTGTACACGATAAAAGCGATCAAAGATACGGTCAAGATGTTCCGGCGTGATGCCTACACCCTTATCGGCGATGCTTATGCGTACCTCAACATCGTTTGACTCGACATTGAGGGTAATCGGCGAACCGGAGGCCGAATACGTTACGGCATTGTTCAAGAGATGTTGTAGCGTTTGTTCGATTCGTTGTACATCGCAAACTATTGTGGAAACGTTAGGCGCGATATGTAGTTGGAAACGATGATCTACAACCCGTTTTTGCCAGCGTTCGAGAAGTTGGCGCAGTAACTCTGGCAATTGTACCTGCGCAAGGTGCAAGTTTTGAATGCCCGCATCGAGTCGCCAGACATCCAGCAAAGTGTTAAGCACATCGTACAGGCGATCAGATTGCGTATCGATCATCTGAAGCATCTCACGCTGCATTGCAGGGTCCCAACGCGCGGAACTGCCAAGCAGAGTTGTAGCGCAACCTTTGATAATCGCTAGCGGCGTTTTGAGTTCATGAGCGGCAAGAGCAAGCGTTTCACTGTGACCCTCGCTTACGGTGTATTCAAGCGTCACATCATCGAAGAGCAAACCACGTCCTAACAAACTACCGAGGTCACTGCGAACAGGAAAGCTATGCACACGTAGCCAGCGCACAGCCGCATCTGACAGCGAGGAGGACGTTGCAATATCGGTTGAATATTCTTGATCGGGAGCATTCCACACCCGATCAAGCTCGCTCTGAGCCAGTGTTGGCTCGGAGGCAATTGAAAGCAGGTGTTTGCGCACATCAAAGCCCTGCGCTGTCGTCAGATTGTTTTTCTCAATGTTCAGTAGCCGTAGAGCACTTTTATTTGAGTAACTAATCTGTTCCTGCTGTGTAAGCAAAAGTAGACCGCTACTCATATTGGCAGCGACCTCCGCAAGCACATGGTATTCCTGGGTGAAACCTGCTGGTATAGTATCGCGGGGTGTATTAATTATGCTACGCCCATCCCCATCGCCGAGTTGCATTGAAAATAGCCCATCCCATCTCTTCGTTGATTATGTATATTGGCTCTTTCATATTTTAACGCAGTAAAGCAAGGTTTAATAAAAGCAAGAGGCTTCAATACAAAAAAGTAACCCAATTATGTTACTTTTTTGTATTTAAGCCTCTTGCTTTTGTATAATCAACGTAAGCCAGCAATGGCAACGAGAATGGCGAGGTGAATGATCATAACCATAATGAGGCCAACGGCCATGAAGACCAGCAGACGGCGGTCAGCCAAGTACATGCGCACACGAGTGGTGTAGGCTTGCGGCCAGCGTTCGGATGCGACGATACCAATGGCGACACGTAGACGCAGGGGAGAGCGCACAGGGGATACACGCATCTCTTCGAGCAAAGCATGATAACAGGGTTTGCACAGATTCCAGGTAAGACGAGGCTCCGGTACTCCCTCCGGTTCAATGACACGTAAAGGACGCAACCATATTCTTCCATTGCAGATAGAGCAATGGGTTATTATTCGTCTTCTCTGGCGGCGCGAACCCTCAGGGCGAACTGCAACCACAGCACCACTTGTGCGCGTTACCTCTTTCATCCCTACAGTCCTTTCAATTCTCTACTTGTTGTCTTGTATTGCTATGATGATAGAAATTGTATCATACATGAAAACAATTTCTCAGATAAACTCATTCCAGTGTACTGTACTAAGAAGCTTGAAAGCAAGAAGACGGGTAAGTGGAAAATATAATGAGTACTATTGTAGGGACCGCATTCATCACGTCCGTCTTGGTATTCTGATTGCGAGAAGGACGTGATGAATGCGGTCCCTACAATAGTACTCATTAGCCACGCAAGAGGGGCAGTAGGTAAACAGTACTGAACACAACGACCCACACAAGGTCGACAAAGTGCCAGTACATCTCACCCGCCTCGACCGCGAAATGCTTCTTGTCGGTGAAGTCTCCGCGAACGGCACGAATGAGACACACAGTCAAGAATAGCACTCCAATACTAACGTGCAGGCCGTGGAAGCCGGTCAGCGTAAAGAAGGCCGAGCCGAAGGTGCTATAGCCAAGGCTGAACTTCTCACCAAAGAGGCCAATATATTCGTAGACCTGTCCACCCAGGAAGATGAGACCCATAATAATTGTGCCAAGCAAGCCTAACACAAGATTCCGCTTGTTGCCCTTTGCAATACTTGAACGCGCCCAGATAGCCGGAATACTGCTGAGGAGCAGAATGGCAGTATTGAAGAGCGGATATTTCCAATCAAGGTGCTCACCATTTGGCAACACCCAGAAGTTTTTCTGGCTCGTGTTGCGGATTTCCAGGTAGAGATATGCGGCAATCAGGTTGGCGAAGATCAAGGCTTCGGAAGCGATGAAGAACATCATGCCCCACCAGTTGATGCCGCGACCAACCTCGCCAACGTGTTCCTCAAGTATTCTTACTTGTTCGCCGTGAGCAGTACTCATAACAAACTCCCTATTTTGACGATATATGCCGATACGCTTGCGACACGTATCATGTGTTTCGACGTTCTACGACCCAGCCCGTAATGCAGACGATAACAAGAATAGCACCAATGACGAGAAAGTATACGTTATAGATTAACCCAAAGAGCAAGAGAGCAACCGAAAAGGCAAGCGCAAGCGGCCAGATACTTGGTTTAGGGCTAATCTCAGACTCATACACGAGACGTTCACGAAATTTCCTCTTTTTGCGCTTTTTTCCTGAACCAACGGGAACATCGACATAGACTTCGCCGTCTTTTGCAGCAGGCTCAGGAATAGAGCCAACTTGCGCTTCTTCGTTCTGTGTCTGGACAGGCTCTTGCTCGTCTGTTCTCACCTCTTGCTGTTGTATACTATTCTTTTGCTCTTGGGACACGCTAGACCTCTTTTTATCGTCTTTGCTAACCATCTTTTTTTACGTTGTTATAGTTTTCCGTAGGGACCGCATTCATCACGTCCGTCTAATGGTGTGAGAGTGCTATAACGGACGTGATGAATGTAGTCCCTACCATCAGTAGGCCACTAGTGTGTAACTGTATGCCAGTCCGCAATCTCTGGATTCTTCTTGTCGTAGAAGGGTCGACGGCTACGCACGACAGGAATTTCCAGAAAGTTGTATTTCTTTGGTGGCGACGTGGTATCCCATTCGAGTGTGAAGGCATCCCACGGATCAGCACTAGATTGTTTGCCGCTCTTCAAGCTGACAATCACGTTGTACAGGAATACGAGCACTGCTATCGCAATGATGAAGGCACCAAAGGTCGACAGCAGGTTGAGTTCATTCCAACCGAGGCTAGGAGCGTAAGTGTAGTAACGGCGTGGCATACCAAGCAGACCAAGAATGTGCATCGGGAAGAACGCGAGGTTGAGACCAGCCACCGTCAACCAGAAGTGCCACTGCGCCAGTCCCTCGTTCATGTACTTGCCTGTCATCTTCGGGAACCAGTAGTAGATACCGGCGAAGATACCAAGCGCGGTACCACCAAAGAGCACATAATGAATGTGTGACACCACAAAGTAGCTATCGGTCATCTGGTAGTCGAAAGGCACAACCGCGAGTGCGGCCCCGTTCAGACCGCCAATCAGGAACATACCGATAAAGCCGAGAGCAAAGTACATCGGTGCACGGAGCACGAGTTTGCCGCCCCAGATTGTTCCAATCCAGTTAAAGATTTTTACGGCGGTTGGAATAGCGATCAGCGTCGTGCTGGATGCAAAGAATGCTTGCGCGATAGGTGGTAGACCAACGGCGAACATATGGTGCGCCCATACAGTGAAGCTCAGGAAGCCGATAGCGACACCGGACCATGCGATAAAGGTATACCCGAAGATTGGTTTGCGTGAGAAAACGGGCAACACTTCGGAGATAATACCGAAAGCTGGCAGAATAAGAATGTACGCCTCTGGATGACCAAAGGACCAGAACAGGTGCTGCCATAGCAATGGATCGCCACCAGACTGGGCAACATAGAAGTGTGTACCCGCATGACGGTCGAGCAACAACAGTACGCTTGCGGCAGTCAAGCTTGGTAGCGCGAAGAGCAACAAGAATGCCTGCACCAGAATCATCCAGGTAAAGAGCGGCATACGGTTAATACTCATACCTGGGGCGCGCAACTTGAGTATGGTAACAACGAAGTTTACCGAACCTGCGATTGACGAGATACCAAGCATCAGCGTACCGAGTAGCCAGAAGTCGGCGTTCGCTCCCGGTGTACACGCAACAGCATGGAGGCCACCACAGCCAGATTGTAGCTCGCTTAATGGGGCGTACATGAACCAGCCGCCATTGGGCGCGGCATTGAACAGGAAGCTGGCTTGCAAGAAAATACCACCAAAGAAAAGCACCCAATA
>CAXTUE010000246.1:0-7105 GCA_964247355.1 uncultured Ktedonobacteraceae bacterium
GCACCACTCTGGCATGCTCGTTCGGGTCGCCGTTGAATTGTCCATCGGGGAACAGTTTCTCTAGCTCCTGATATGTCGTCGCCGAGGCAACGAGATGAATCGTACTGTCTGCCGGTGAATATTTGGCGGCATTATCGAGCAGGTTTGATATCACCTGACGCACGTATAGGGGATCGCCGAGGAGGTACAGGTCTGGCTGCACATCCACAACAATGCGTTGCTCGATATTGACACTGAGCATGTTCGCCGCGATTTCGACCGCCGTATCTACAGGCACAGGACCTATCTGCATCTCTAGCTTTCTATCAATGCTGCCAATTTTGGATGCCTCGGTCATGTTCGCCATAATGTCGTTGAGTTGTTGCGCGGCACTGGCGATCTTGGTGGCATACCGTGTGACCTGCTGTGAGGTCAAAGGTTCGGCGCGCGTGGTCTGGCGGCGCAGCAGCGTTGCGTAGCCAGTGATCGCGCTGAGCGGGGTACGTAGCTCATGAGACGCCGTTGTCAAAAACTCGTCTTTCATCTTACTAAGTTGCTGCAGTTCCGCATATGCCTGACCGCGCTCGGCGAAGAGTTGCGCGTTCCGAATCACGTTAATCGCCTGCGAACTCATCGCCAGGAGCGTCGATATCTCTTTCGGCTTGAAGTAGCGGTTCTTAACGGGCGTGGCGACCGCCAGAACGCCGATTAGCTCGCTTTCGTAGTTCAGTGGCACGAGCAGCAGATGTTCCATGCTCGTTTCTCGTAAAAACAACGCGCCACCGAAGAGTGTATCGTCGGCCTCGCTCTGTTGTGCGAGTTCCTCGATCATATTTTTATCAAGCGTAAAGAAGGAAACCTCTGTCATTTGCTCTAGTAACGTACCCTTGAATGGCAGTTCGATTTGCGCAAGCAGCTCATCATGCGTGTCTGTTCCGCCTTCCATCATTCCTAATGGACCACTGCCATCATCGTAATTGCTCTTGCTTGGAGGCGAAAAGGCTGCCTTCGCCACCAGACGTTTCTTATCCTGTGTCGGTTGAAAGAAGATGCATACATCTACGGCCATAATGCTTGCCACAGCCAGCACCAATTTTTGCAGAATATCGAGCAGATTTAAGCCCGAACTGATCGACTGTAACGCGCTATTTAAGCCGGCCAGTTGCAGTTCGCGCTGTTTCGCGTCTTTTAGCAATGTGCGGTCCCGCTCGTACAGCTTGGTATTTTCGATACCAACAGTAATAATCTGGACCATCGTCTCCAGGACCTGCACCTCTTCTGGCTGATAAGCATGAGGACGCATGCTGGTCATACAGAGAGACCCGATGCCACGATTGAACATCTTCATCGGCACCAGCAGAAACGACTTTGCGTTATGCTGATCGCCCCATAAGCCCGTCAGCAGTTCATCATATTTCTCTGCTTCCTCGCTATCCGAGGATGGAGAGAAGAGGAGCGTCCGACCTTGCTCAAAGGCAACGTCCCACCAGACAGGCCGTTCCTCAGGCTGAAATATACTGGACTCATCAGCCAACCCATCTATCTGTTCACCATTTTTTATCGCCATCACCTCGTAAATCTTGTGCGTGTCGCGATCATACAGCGTAAACAGGAGTGACGAGATATTGACAATCTGTGAAGCATATGAGTAGAGTGAGTCCGCCAGTTTGGAAGGCTCCACATTAGAGGGAAAGACGGTGCTGAGTTCCTTGATACGCTTCAGATATTCGTTGCTGCGTCGCTGTGCTCGTTCCAGTTTATCATTTTGCAGGTAGAGCGCAATCTTCTCAACATGGTGCAGCGCATCCGCTCGCTGCCGGGGCTGAAACGTTGTGACGACGCCAGCGATAAGTTGATAGAGCACAATAACACCCAGCGTCTGCGCGTTACGTCTACGCCCTCGCATATCGTCAACCAGCGTCGACTCCAGAATGGGTACAGCTAGATAGGCTGTGGGCGTTATGTCGGTCTGAAAAGGTAGGGGACCGCCGTAAAAAATATTTTCAAGATAGTCCTCATGCTTCCACACCAGCACCTCGTTCCTGGCCCATGCCGCGCCAATCAGGTCGGACCCAAAGGCATAACTTGTGCCAACGCAGAAGAGTTGACTCTGTGTGTCTGGTATCTCATCTAGCTCTTCTGGCGGTGTGAGAGACGGCAAGGGTTGCGCTGGTGATGGTGAATACTGAAATATAGGATTCGGCAGAGGTCCTGTTTGCCCGATAGACGCTGCTACATCCTGCTCTAAGCGCACAGTTCGCCGCCCGCGTATTCCACTGATGCTGCGCATCGGTGTTGTTGCCGTCGAACCGCGCAGACGCACATGCATGCGTATCCGCATTTGTTGACTGATCTCGTCAAATAACGCGATACATGCCCCTTGCGCCGCAAACTGCGTCATCATATGTTTCAGAACATGCTTGAGCAAGGCGGGAGGATACACTTCATCTATATATAATTGGGGACCATCCCAGGTAGAGGCAGACATGGGCCGCTCCTTACGTTTCTCGTTGAAAGCACCAGGAAGCGCGATGGAATCGCTTGGTTGCGAATTTCTTCTACAGTAGGATAAATACAATGCAAGAACGTATACATTCCGTAGCATATCATACGTTCCTGCTATATTCAACTCTTAAATAGCTAAGTATTTGGGCATTTCGAGCATGAAGAAACTAGACATGAGGACCAGATTCTGAATTGATTAAGAACACCACCCGCCGTAGGGGTCTAATTCATTACACCCTCGTCGGCACTTCACAATGCAGGAGAATCGCAGGAACGTTCTTCAATCCTTCGCACAGGATCAATTGTCAACAGAGTGTAACAGAATTAGACCTCTACGAGTATTGCACACAAGGAGAGTAACACGTTAGAAGCGGAAGAAAATATTAATAGCCAGCATTACCACACACATTCCAACCGTGGCAAACAGCGCAAGTGCATCGAAGTGTTCAAACGTGAGAACGCGCAACGTGCTACGCCTCCAACCAGGACGACTCCCAAAGCAGCGCGCATCCATCGCGATGCTCAACACTTGCGCCCGTTTGAAGCCACTTACAAAGAGCGGAATAAACAATGGCGCGAGCTTCAGAGTGCGTTGAAAAATATTGCCCTCGTCGAAGCGCACACCACGAGCCGTTTGCGCCTTCATCAAACGTTCGATCTCGGCAAGAAAAATCGGCACAAACTTGAAGGCAATCACCAGCACCATGATAAACGCATTCACGGGTATCCCGATGCGTTGTAGTGGAGACAGCAATGCCTGCAAGCCACTTGTGAGGTCAACCAGCGACGTTGTAAAGGTGAGCAGCGAAGTGATATAGAACAAAAAGAACAGGCGAGCTGTGTTTACGAGTGCGCTGGTAATGCCACTCCATGAGACAGAGAAGATACCCCACTGCCAGAGAAGTGGGGTATGTGCCGGTGGTGTATAAAAAAGGACCGTCACGCAAAAAAAGAAGAGAATAAAGGGCAGCAACGGCCTGAAACTCCGCAACACATACGAGACAGGCAAGCGTGACATCCACTGTATCACTCCACAAAAAAGTAGAAATGCCGCGAACGCCACAAAGCTGCTGACAAGCGAGACGAAAATAATCAGCAGTATCGCGCACAACAGTTTTGTGCGCGGGTCCATACGTGTCAGCGCGGAACGATTATTGACGTATTGCCCAAAGGGAATAACGCGTGTAAGTTCGATCATACTGTCTTCATGTTCTTTATGTGTGGAAGAACTTGACTCAGCTCCTTCTCAAGTTCCTCAAGCGTACGTATGTCTATACGAAGTCCAGGCACCACGTCCTGTAAGGCCAAGACTATGCGTGTCGCCTCAGGTAGTGTGATATCCAACGCTTGTAGCTCGTTCGCACGAGCAAGTATTTCGTGCGAACTTCCACTGGCAACGAGTCGCCCTGCATCGAGGATGTGAATATAGTCCGCAAGCTCAATTACATCCTCCAGACTGCTTGAGGCGTACACTATAGTCAATCCTTCTCGCTGCTTGAGTTCGGCAATCAAGCGCAACAGTTCGCGGCGTCCACGCGGGTCTAAGCCCGCCATTGGCTCATCGAGAATAATTACCTGCGGCTGCAACGCCAGCACACCTGCAATAGCAACACGCCGTTTTTGTCCACCGCTCAAGGCGTAGGTGTAGCGCAAACGAAAATCCTCGTAGGATAAGCCAACCGCTTCAAGCGACTCCTGCACGAGACGACGCGACTCTGCAAGCGGTATCTTTTTGTGACGCAGGCCAAACGAGACATCCTTTCCGACCGTCTCTTCAAATATCTGCGACTCCGGCGATTGAAAGACGACGCCAACCTGTGAACGGATGCGCTCGATAGCAAACGTTTTGCTTGCCACATTCTCGCCCTCGAACAAGACGCTACCTTTTGTCGCTTTGAGCAGACACGCCAGCAGGTCCACGACCGTAGATTTGCCCGCATGAGTCGCGCCAACCAGCGCGGTTGTGCAGCCCTTTGGAATAGTAAGCGATAGATTGTGTAGTGCCTCGCGCTCAAGCGGTGTACCTTGTGAATAGGTATAAGCGACATTTTGCAATTCAAAGATAAGAGACTGCGCAAAAGGCACCTGCAAGGGAACATTCCGCCCATATGATATATCCACGGGTTCATATGTAGGTAGGGCGTCCCCTCGCGGGCGCCCTTGCCTCATATCCTTCACCACATCCCGCAGATGTTCGACAGAGAGCAAGGTTTCCTGCAATACGCCATGAGCAGAGAGATACTGTCCCACACGCGTCACTATTGGCACATCCAGACCAATCGCTTGCAACTCTTCTGTACGAGCGAAGATCGCGGCGGGCATATCGTCCATCACAACGCGCCCGGCATCCAGCACTATAGCCCGATCAAAGGTGGCGGCCTCATGCATATAGTGGGTGATGTGAATAACAGCAATGCCTCGCTCACGGGCCAAACGCTGTACCGTTGCTAATAAGTGGCGCGCCGTCTGGCCTGAAATCATCGTCGTTGGCTCGTCCAGGATAAGATAGCGTGGACGCATTGCCAGCACACCCGCAACTGCCACACGCTGCTTTTGACCCACGGACAACTCGCTGCTTGCCATCTGCCTGTAGGCTTCAAGGCCGAGCAGAGCAATCGCCTCATCTACACGCTCTTGAATCTCAAAGCGCGGCAGACCAATATTCTCCGGTCCGAAGGCGATGTCGTCAAGCACCGTACTCGCAACCAACTGGTCGTCTGGATTTTGAAATACCAGTCCAACACGCTGCCGAATCGTCCACAGGTCCTCGCCACGTGCTGTAGTATCCAGGTCATCAACAAGAATAGAACCCTCATCTGGTTGTAGAATGGCGGCAAGCAATTTAGCAAGTGTGCTCTTTCCTGACCCATTTTGTCCAAGAATAGCAACCGTCTCGCCTTCGCGAAAACGCAGCGAGACATTCTGAAGCGCAGGAGGAGCGTCCTGTTCCCCCTGTGTACTGTAGTTGAAGGTGACATTATGTACTTCAAGCATCGCTAGTATGGAAGTTCGCTACGGGGCTTCGTGTCTGATGCACGAACCACGCGAGCTTCGATGATGTAAAAGACGCGTGCCAGAACGACAATCAGAATCGCGGCAATGACAGCCTCAAACAGCGATTGCACAAGTACAAGTGGAATAATAACCTGCGCGGGTAGATAGCCACGAACAATGATCGCGCCCACAACAAGCACGGTATTTGTCGCGGAACCAATAAAACCGGCGGCGGCGGCGGCCAAATCGCGATTTGTTCTACGCAGGGCCGCGAATATTGCCCATGCAGTCAGCCCGATAAAGAGGCGTGGAAGAATCGCGACGGTGGGGTCTTTGAAAAAGGGAACAGTGGCTCGGAAGAAACTGAGTAAACCGAAGATCAAACCAGTGATAATGCCGACAATGGGACCCGCGATGATACCGCCGAGTATGGTGGGAATATGCTCCGTAGTCGCGCTGCCAATAGCATTGGGTAGAGGAATGAAGCCAATGCCTGGTACGACGCCAAGGATAATAGTAATCGCCGCGAGCACACCAGCGATAGCGATACGTTCGGTAGTCAGTGTCCACGGCCCAACGTTGGACGATGAACGGACAACAGGTTTGCTCAAGGCAAAACCTCCTTTGGAATGAAAAGGAATTTCTCAAAACATAACTCATATAATATACTATACAGCAGAGAAAGGAAAATATTACTTATGTCAACACATGTTGTGATTCTTATGGGCAGTAAAAGCGATCTCTCGCAAGCGCAGAGCACAGCAAAAACATTGCAGACACTGGATGTGACGTATCAGATGCGCGTTTGTTCCGCACACAAGGCTACAACACGTCTGCTAGAAATATTGAAAGAGTACGAGCAGCAGACCGGGCCGCTTGTCTATATCACAATCGCGGGACGCTCAAATGCCCTATCAGCCGTAATCGACGCCAACACACGCTTTCCCGTGATTGCCTGCCCGCCGTACAGTTCGGTGGCGCGGACATTTTCTCTTCGCTACGTCTGCCATCGGGTATCGCCTCGCCGACAATCCTGGAGCCAGAGGGCGCGGCACTCTTAGCGGCCAAGATGCTTGCACTCTCGGATGAGTCGTTACGCCAGCGCGTCATAGCCTATAAAGAGAAGTTGGTGACGGAGTTGTATGAAGCGGATAAAGAGGTATATGGTCAGTGAGCGACACAGCGACAGGCAAGGCCACAAAGCGTATCGCGGTCCTCGTCTCCGGTAGTGGCAGCAACCTGCAAGCATTGCTTGATGCAAGCGAGCGGCACGACTTGCCAAACGTCGAAATCGCGCTGGTTGTCAGCAACAAAGCCAATGCGGTTGGGCTACAACGCGCGCTAATACACAAAATTCCGACGCTCTACCTGCCGTGGACATGGACACGGCAGGAGGTCGAGGCCAAACTTACAGCAGTGCTTGCGCTGTTCCAGATCGACCTGATTGTGCTGGCCGGTTGGATGCGTATTTTCACACCGGACTTCATCGCGTCCTACCCTGACCGTATCATCAACCTGCATCCCGCCCTGCTCCCCGATGATGGACAGGGTAACACCTTTACGACCAGCGACGGCAGTGTTATACCAGTCCTACGCGGTTTGCACGTCGTCAAACGCGCCCTCGAAG
>CAXTUE010000247.1:0-5165 GCA_964247355.1 uncultured Ktedonobacteraceae bacterium
CTTCTATAATGTAAATTCCAATTCGTTTGCGGTTTACAAATCGCAAACGAATTGGAATTTACATTATAGAAGATGGTGTACATTCTCATTGAGGTGAACCATGAAACTCGCCGAGGCTCTTGTTCTACGCGCTGATGTACAGAAGCGTATTGCTCAATTACGTACACGGCTTGTGCAGAGTGCGCTCATTCAGGAAGGTGAGCAACCGCCGGAAAACCCCCAGGAACTGTTAAGCGAGCTAGACCAGTTGCTGAGCCAGTTGGAAAACTTGATTAAGCGCATCAATTGTACCAATATGCAGTCGAATTTTGCTGGAGATGTTACTCTCGCCGATGCTATTGCGCAACGTGATATTCTCTCTTTACATCATAGTATAATAGATAGCATGGCGGAAACTGCCTCCAATCGCATCGAGCGTTATGGACGATCCGAAATTCGTAAGGTTTCGACGGTTGATGTGCCTACGCTCCGTCGTCAATTGGACGATCTAGCGCGTCAGCGTCGTGAACTCGATACTGCAATTCAGAGTAAAAATTGGGCAACTGATCTTGTAGAATAATGTAGTGCATTAGTAAGATATGCAAGTTGGTAGTCAGTGAGTGGAGTAGCGAACATCGGCGGCAACTGCCTCAAGTTGTAAAACACAGACTGATAATCTGTACTGCTTACTTAGGAGCGGGGTAAAACTACAATTGTTACGCCCAGTATCGTTACACGCGTACTTTGTATCGTGTATTGTGTATTACCAGATGTAGGACAACATTTATTGACGAGGGTGTGTCAGGGGAGACTTGCAAACAAGGCAGCTATTCCGCATAAACGGAATAGCTGCCTTGTTTTGTACGAGAGTAAAGGCAATGGAAATGATACAATAAACGATGAGTATTTCTCTCTTGTATATCTGGTGCAGGCTATCCTGTTGGCGATATCGGTGCGTGAAGCAGTAAAATCATTCTGAGGCAAATGTATAGAGTGTGCACCGTGAAAAAAGCAAATTAGTTGATTCATGGAGTATGTATGAGTAAACTCACCTCTATAGTGGAGGCTATCAAGCGTTATGTCCCAGATGGAGCATCCGTCGCGCTTGGATTAGCCCTTGAACCGCTGATTCCATATGCAGCAGGCTTCGAGATCATCCGGCAACAACGCCGGGACCTAACGCTGATTGGTCCAATCTCCGACGTGCTATTCGATCTGCTGATCGGCGCGGGTTGCGTCACAAAGATTACAGCAGCGTGGCTGGGCAATGTGAGCGAAGGGTTGGGACACTGTTATCGACGTGCCACCGAGAAGGCCATTCCTCACGCGATTACGATAGAGGACCACAGCAATTTCACGATTGGGCTGGCGTTGCTTGCGGCTGGTCTTGGCTCTCCCTATCTACCGACGCATTCGCTTTTGGGGAGTGACATTCCACGCCAGAATCCGCATTTTCGCCGGGATGTATCGCCCTTTGATGGATCACCAGTGCTCCTGATACCCGCGCTCCGGCCCGATGTGACGCTTCTGCATGTGCAGCGTAGCGACGAGGAAGGCAATATCCACCAGTGGGGCAATCTCGGCGTGTGTGAAGAGGCTATGTTAGCGGCACAGGACGTGATTGTGATCGCGGAAGAAATTGTGCCGAAATCTGTAATTGTCAGTGACCCGAACCGTGTGCTTGGGCCTTCGTTCAAGGTGCGAGCCGTCGTCCATGAACCATTCGGAGCGCATCCCTCGATGGTGCAAGGCTACTATAATCGAGACCACGCGTTTTTTCATGAGTACCACGAACAGACGCGCACGGTAGAGGGTTTTCAGCAATGGCTTACGACATGGGTGCAACAGGCTTCGACACGCGCCGACTATCTCACACAATTAGGCGAGGAGCGAGTGCGAAGTCTGGTAATTCGAGAACACCGTTATGCCGCACCCGTTGATTATGGGTATTAAGTACAGCGTGTAAGGACCGCATTCATCACGTCCATATGGATAGTCGATTGAGTGCATGGATGGACGTGATGAATGCGGTCCCTACGGGAGGGTGAAATGATACAGAGGACTGAATACACACCGCGCGAATTAATGGTGGTGTGTGCCGCACGTCAGATACAGGAAAACGAGCGTGTCTTTGTGGGTATGCGTCTTCCGCTCCTGGCCTTTGCGCTGGCGAAACGTACACACGCGCCCCACTGTATCGGGCTGTTCGAGACTGGCATTATGCGTGATACCCCTTCGGCGGAATTGCTGTACACAATGGGCGATCTGCCAAATATTGCCGAAGCACTATGGACGACGCGTACCGTGAATCTGCTTGGCTTAATGGCGGCGGGTGAGGTGCAGCTCGGTTTTATTGGAGGAGCCGAGATTGATCGCTATGGCAACCTGAACACCTCGACCATTGGTACTGATTGGCAACACCCCAAAGTGCGGCTCCCCGGCAGTGGTGGCGGTGCCGATATCGCCTCACTTGCGCAGCGTCTCGCCATCATCATGCCGCACGATAAGCACAGACTACGGGAGCGGGTCGATTTCGTGACAAGTCCAGGCTATGGCTATCCCGACGAACACGGACTCGCAGGGGCAGCATGGCGGACACGGGTTGGCTTACCGCGTGGTGGTCCATCTGCCTTGATTACCACGCTTGCCGTTTTTACCTTCGATGCCGAGAAGGGCGAAGCTCTATTGCAATCGTATCATCCTGGTACAACCATCGAGCACGTGCAGGAGCAGACAGGCTGGCCTCTACGTCTCGCCCCCGATTGTGCCGAAACTGTGCCACCGAGCGAGAACGAATTGCGCGTGATACGAGAGTGCGATCCGAGGGGCGTATGGACGAAGTAGTATAAAGTTTTTTATTTTGAAAATTTAACGAACCTCCTGTGACATTACTCACACTCACAGTATTGCATAGCCAACAGCTAAAAGCGATTTGACACAGTATACTCATTTCAGCAGTAACGCAGAGATAGACTGTATAGTTACTGCCCTACTACTGCTCACGTTTTGCAATGTGAATATTGTGTCTTACGATTTTATGGTGTAATACTTTGAAGTTTTTTATACTCGCGGAGGTTCGTCTATGCTCTGGATGCAAAAAGAAGCACGTATTTCCTCGCTCGCGCTAACAAAATTGGCAACACTATTATGTGTCGTTATACTACTTACGGCTTGTGGCGGCGACAACTCAACTGCGCAAAAACCTACGCCCACGGCATCATCTGTACAATTTTCTATCCTGGATTTGCATTTACCACAAAAAGCTTATGCCGCGACGGTTACAGGGCCAGTTGCGGATAGTCAGGTTCTGCATGTGAGCGTTTCGTTCAAGCTCAATCAAGCTGTAGCAGACAAATTAAAGCATCTCAAGCCAGGCGATACCAAAGATGCGCAAGACCTGCAAAGTCAGCTTGGCATCAGTGATGCGGAATACCAGCGCATCAAGGCATACTTCGGCGTTGAAAATGCAACGCTGAACCTGGGCAAACTCCACACCTATCTTACGATTGATGCAAAGGCGAGTTCATTTGCGCGTCTGCTGCAGACAAAATTTGTCATGCACACACTCGATGGGAGGAGTTATTACACGCCTGACGCAAAACTGCCACCCAAACTTCCGACGCAGATCGCAGACCAGATTCTCGCGGTGAGCGGACTGGATAGTTATACGCCGCCGATAAAAATAAAAAATGCACCAACCATCTCTACTGCAACCTCTACGATCACAGCACATAAAGCGGCTGCTGGTTGTACACCCGATCAGGGCTATACAACGCAACAGATCGCGCATGCCTATGGCTATGATAGTTTATGGCAATCTGGCTTTCATGGCGAGAATATGACGGTGTATCTTGTCGAGATCGACGGTATTCCAGGTGGCTCGTTGAATCCTGATTTGCAGGCCTACTTCAACTGTGTGGGTTATAAAGGTACGTTCAAATTAGTCAATATGGGTTTGCCAGCTATGCCACCGGCACCCGGACAGCCGAGCGAGTCCTTGCTAGACGTTGATATGATCGCGGGCATGGCACCAGGAGTCAATATCGTTGACTACGAGGTTCCTTCAGCGAGTTTTCAGGCTATGAACGATGCTCTACAACAGATTGTCAACGCAGTAGCCAGCAATCCTAACTCTGCTGGTGTCGTCAGCCTCAGCCTTGGCGCGTCAGAGGCAAACTTGAATCAAACAGTTTTTGATGCAATGGATAGCACAATACAACAACTTCTCCTAAAAAATGTTACAACCTTTGCATCAAGTGGCGACTGTGGCGCATTTGATGCAGGTGATAATAACTATGGGAATCTTTCCGTGAACTTTCCCGCAAGTGATCCTTCGGTGGTTGCCGTTGGTGGCACGAAGCTACGTGTCGATGGCAATGGGAATCGTGTGAGTGAGCAGGTATGGACGGACGGTGGGCAGGACCATACAATGTGTAATAATAGCTGGGGTAGTGGTGGTGGTGTAAGCACGTACTTCAAGCGTCCTTCCTGGCAACAGGGGCCTGGCATCGACAATCAGTACACAACGGGCAATCGTCAGGTCCCCGATGTCGCGGCTGTTGCAATTGATATCAACGAACTAAATCAAGGCCAATGGATGCCTACTGGTGGTACAAGTGCGGCGTGTCCCATCTGGGCAGCAGGTATGGTACTGGCAAATCAGGCTGTTATTCAAAAAACGGCGAACGGCAGCAATGGTGGAGTCTTCTTTTATGCCCCTGATACCTTCTATACGGCGTGGACAAAAGCCGGTTCGCTCCGACCTTTTTACAATGTCACACGAGGCAACAACCTGTATTATTCTGCCAGTAATGGGTGGAACTATCCCACTGGTATAGGGACGCCAAATCTCGTTGACTTTACAAACACACTGTATAGCATGGCACAGTAATCCGCTCTTACATAAAAGCTGGAAGTTGCTGAACGCAGGTTTAGCAACTTCCAGCTTTTTGTATGTTCAGTGATATACTACAAGTACCTATTGTATCTACAACGAAGTGTGAGGAAACGAGCTATGGCAGACTATCAGTATATTCTCGTGGAGCGTCAGGAGCGTGTCGGCGTGGTCACGCTGAACCGTCCAAAAGAGTTGAACGCGCTGAGTACGGGGCTGGTCAAAGAATTGGCGGATGCGCTGGAGGAGTTTGACCGCGACGACGCGATTCGCTGCATCGTCATTACAGGTG
>CAXTUE010000247.1:5175-7075 GCA_964247355.1 uncultured Ktedonobacteraceae bacterium
CAAGGCGTTCGCGGCTGGTGCTGATATCAAGGAGATGTCCAATAAGACGCCGATAGATATGATGATCGGCGGCTTCGATGAATGGAGCCGCATTCGCCGTATTCATACCCCGCTTATCGCGGCGGTTGGCGGCTATGCCCTTGGTGGTGGTTGTGAACTGGCGATGCACTGCGATATGATTGTTGCCTCGGAAAACGCGCGCTTTGGGCAACCCGAAATTCTGATTGGCGTTATTCCAGGTGCAGGTGGCACCCAGCGTCTTGCACGCACACTCGGCAAATATCGCACGATGGAAATGGCTTTGACGGGTGTGCAGATCAACGCGCAAGAGATGTTTGAGCACAACCTTGTCAATCGTGTTGTGCCAAAGGGCGAGCATCTCAATGAAGCCCTCAAATTGGCTCAGAAGGTTGCGGAACAAGCACCCGTGGCCGTCCGCTTAGCAAAAGACGCAGTGCTGGCGGCCTTCGAGACATCTTTAGAGGAAGGGCTGGCTATCGAACGCAAAAATTTCTTCCTGTTGTTCGCGACGGAGGATATGCGCGAGGGTATGCGAGCCTTTATCGAGAAGCGCAAAGCAGACTTTCAAGGAAGGTAGAGACTACACATGGAAGATGCAGTTATCCTGTCAGCCGTGCGTACACCAATTGGACGCTATGCGGGTAGCCTCAAGGATGTACGGCCTGACGACCTCGCCGCGCTTGTGATTGGTGAGGCGGTGCGTCGTGCGAATATCGATCCTCGTAGTGTGGAAGATGTTATTCTTGGGTGTGCGAATCAGGCTGGCGAGGATAACCGCAACGTGGCGCGTATGGCCCTGCTCCTTGCTGGCCTGCCTGTAGAAGTCGCGGGTCAGACCGTCAATCGTTTGTGCGGCTCAGGTCTACAAGCTATTAATAGCGCGGCACAGGCGATTCAAACAGGAGTGGGCGACACCTTTATCGCGGGTGGCGTAGAAAGCATGACGCGCGCACCGTTTGTGCTGGGCAAAAGCGACACGCCATTTGGTCGCAACATGAACCTGCAAGACACCACGCTGGGCTGGCGTTTCATCAATCCCAAACTCTCTGCCCTGCATCATCCCTATAGCATGGGCGAGACCGCCGAAAATGTCGCGGAACGTTATCATATTTCGCGTGAGGAGCAGGACGAGTATGCACTGCGCAGCCAGCAAAAAGCGGTTGCGGCCCAGCAGTCCGGTCGTTTCGCGGTAGAAATTATTCCCGTAACGCTGCCACATAAGAAGGGGCAAGAGCCTACTCTCGTTGCGCTCGACGAGCATCCACGCGCCGATACCTCGCTCGAAAAGCTCGCCGCCCTCAAGCCTGTCTTTCGCAAAGAAGGTGGTACAGTCACGGCAGGCAATTCGGCAGGTATTAATGATGGTGCTGCCGCTCTCGTGCTGATGGCGCGCAGCCAAGCACAACGTCTCGGCTTGCGTCCGCGCGCCCGTATTGTCGCCTCGGCGGTGGCGGGCGTCGATCCGGCCTATATGGGTCTCGGTCCCATCTATGCTACGCGCAAAGTATTGCAACGTGCTGGCATGAGCATTTCAGATATGGACCTGATCGAACTGAACGAGGCGTTCGCGTCGCAAACCTTAGAGTGTGCTCGCGAACTAGAGATCGACATGGAGAAGTTGAACGTCAATGGTGGTGCCATCGCCCTCGGCCATCCGCTTGGCTGTAGTGGTGCTCGCATCGTCACAACTCTACTGCACGAACTTGAGCGACGCGATGGACGCTATGGCCTAGCAACCATGTGTATTGGCGTAGGGCAGGGAATCGCGACGATTATCGAAAGATTGTAGGGGTATAGTTTTGAGAGGAGAGCTATGAGTAGTTTGACAACTCGTTTACAACAAGCCATTCAACGATTGCAAGAGCTTCCTGCGCTCCAA
>CAXTUE010000248.1:0-258 GCA_964247355.1 uncultured Ktedonobacteraceae bacterium
GCAACACGCTCTACTACATAGGTGTGCTTTACAAAAGTCGCGCCTCGACGCTTGATAAAGATACGCCTAACAGACGCTCCACCGACCTGGAACGGGCGCGTTACCACTTCGAGCAAGCCCTCGGCTTCTTCGAGTCCATGCATGCCGTGCCGAGTATAGAACGCGTACGGAGAGAAATAACGCAGAGTAGTGCAATAACGGTGTAACGGTATCCTTTCAACCAGGACGCCCCCCCACGGGGAACCCCCCCCCAAAAAA
>CAXTUE010000248.1:268-7074 GCA_964247355.1 uncultured Ktedonobacteraceae bacterium
GCCACCCCCCTTAATCTTTTTTTTTTTTTTTTTTTTGTTTGGGGGGTGGTGGGGGTGGGCGCGTCCTGGTCCGTTAAGGAGATAAACAATACAGTACTATCCTCCCATTCATTAGGCTCTTCCTCAAAATAATGCTACTATGAACCTATACTGTATTATGCTGCTATGTGGAAATACAGATGCGTGTTTGAGTTGGTAGAGGTGTGTATCTTGGATACAGAGGGAGGTGCTCATGCATTTGTTTTCTAAGCATAAGAGTATTGATAAGTATAACATTCACCGCTTCGTATCTCATCTTCGCTTCTTTCGTCTCACTTTTCGCTCGATGGCTCTTGTGGCCCTGTCGCTCCTTATTCTGGTCGGTGTGCTTAACTATAATTGGGCAGAGGCAAGTGGGGGCAAGCCAAAGGGGTACCATGTCGGCTTAAAGATCGTGCCTGGACAAACTCCACAGGTAACGCCTACACCAACACACCCGCCTGTGACGGTGAACTACAATAAGCCGGTCCTGGCCTTCTACTACATGTGGTATCACCATTCGGATTGGTGTACTTGTCATATGTCAGACCTGCCAAATCCCCAGTACGACTCAAGCGACGACGCGACCGTGGATCGGCAGGTGAAGCAGGCGGCGAGCGCGGGTATCACAGGCTTCATCAGTTCATGGTGGGGTCCCGGTGACAACACCGACAACAACTTCAATAAACTGCTCGCCCACTCCACAAGCTTAGAGGCCGCAACCGGCTTTCACTTTGCCTCCTCGTTCTATATCGAGAGTGACTCTCCACACTTAAACACTCAGGGCAGCATGATTGCCGGATTGCGTTATGCCATCCAGCACTACAGCACCAACAGTCATTTCTTTTCCTGGCATGGCAAGCCGGTTTTATTCTTCTGGAATCCGCTCGGCAATGGGCGAACTCTGGGCGAATGGGCGTATATTCGGAGTCAGGTTGATCCTCAGTCTCACATGATCTGGTCTGCGGAGGGCGTCGACATGAATTTGCTGAATGTCTTTGATGGTATTCACCTGTTCAGCGCGGGCTACTGGGGCATTCAACATGGAACAATGTCGCAGGTGGACGGAGGTTTTCGTAACCAGATTAACACGTACAATTCGGCGCATCACACACAAAAAATCTGGGCCGCAGGTGTTTTACCAGGCTATGATGACACACGCGTACCCGGACGACAAGGCACGTATATTGTTCCCCGTAACAACGGAGCAACATATGCCACGAGCTGGCGGGCCGCGATGAGCAGCGCGCCCGACTGGATCACCATCACCTCGTTTAATGAATGGTTCGAGGGAGCAATGATCGAGCCAAGCGTACATTATGGAAATCAATACCTGAACCTGACGCAGCAATTCGCCAAGCAATGGCACGGCTGATGTCGAATTAATCAATCACACAACAAAAGGTTAGGTTGAAAGGGAGGAAATCTTTTATGCCATTCTGGAATCCATTTAGCAAAAGTTCCGAGCGCAGACGGCTTTCTAATGGTCGTCTGCTACTACTTATTTCATCGCTGCTCGCGGTGTGTTGTATACTGGGCGTTGGTGCTTTTCAGTTCCTACATATCGTACCAGCACGAGCATCAGCAACACATGCACTCACCACGTTTCCTACAACACGGCCAGCAGTCGTGCAGCGAAGCCATATTCAGGGCGCGACCAGTACGCAGCAACGTGTCTCGCTTACTATCGGTTTACGTGTTCCCAACCAGACAGGTTTGACGCAGTATGTGCAGGATATTTCACGTCCAGGTTCGGCCAACTACCACCGCTATCTCACGGCCTCGCAGTACGAGGGCGTGTTCAGTCCCAGCAAGGCAACCTATAGCGCGCTAGAACGTTATTTACAGTCGGCGGGCTTCACCATTACGCACACCTACAACAATCGCTTACTTATTGCCTTCAGTGGCACGGTTGCACAGGTGAACGCCGCTTTTGGCATCACCCTCAAGAACTACACAGCTCCCGACGGTACCTCCTACTACTCGAATGATACAGACCCACAACTTCCCACGTGGCTTGTCCAGGATGTCCAGAGTATCGCGGGCCTCAATAATGCTGTTCGTCTGCATCATCCACCACTGCATGCCCGCACTGACAGAGTTATTCATGATCCCCTGACAACGACCTGTCCGGGGCATGACACACAGGGACGTTATCTCACCGCCGATCAGATGGCTACGGCATACAACTTAGATGCCCTGTATAATGCAGGTATTCACGGTGAGGGTCAGACGGTTGCGCTCTTCGAGCTAGACACCTTTACTATGAGCGACCTTACAGCGTACGCAGCCTGCTATGGGCATAGTCATACATCTATTCAAACCGTCGTTGCCGGTTCTTCCGCCGTGTCATCAGACAGTGGCATTGTAGAAACGGAGTTGGATGCGCAGGTTGTGCTCAGTGCCGCCCCACAGCTTGGACGATTGGTGATCTATGAGTCAGGCAATAACGAGGCCGACCGGCTCGCGCAGTGGGCGCAAATCGTGCAGGATGCCGTGCCAGTGGTAAGCACAAGCTGGGGCGACTGCGAACAAAACATAGACTCGACCGAGATACAGCAGGAGAACACTCTGTTTACCGCCGCCGCCGCGCAGGGACAAACCGTTTTCGCAGCGTCAGGTGACAGTGGAAGCGCAGGTTGCGCTTTTGATACGAACGGTAGTACGCAGCCATTCACAGGCGTCAACGCGGGCGACCCCGGCTCACAGCCATTCGTCACCAGCGTTGGCGGCACAACACTCTCAATCGATAGCTCAACCTCTGCGTATAGTGGAGAAGTGACCTGGAACAATGCACCTTCTGGTCAATACAGTGGCGGTGCCTCTGGTGGTGGTATCAGCATGTACTGGACTGCTCCAGCATGGCAGAGTGCGCCAAATGTTCATAATGGCGATAGTTCTGGCACACCCTGTAACGCGCCTTCGGGCAGTATCTGTCGCGAGACGCCCGATGTCTCGCTACACGCCGACCCCAACAATGGCTATCTCATCTACTGCACCGCGACACAGGCTGGTTGTGATCCAACAAAACCGTGGAATAGCATCGGAGGCACCTCGGCGGCGGCACCAATGTGGGCGGCGATGATGGCAATGACAAACGAAATGTCGGTGCGACAGGGTGGCTTCAACATCGGCTTTGTCAATCCACTCCTCTATCAAATCGGCAACGATGCCACAAAGTACGCCAATAGCTTCCACGATATAACGTCGGGCAACGATGATTACAATAGCTTGAATAGCGGCAAGTATGCTGCGGCAAGCAACTATGACATGGCAACAGGACTTGGCAGCTATAAGGCGTACAGTCTCGCTACAAATCTTGTAACACTGGCACTCAGTCAAAAACCAACACGTGTCTCACCGGCCAATACAACATGGTACTTTGCCGAAGGCAGCGTTGGCAATGGCTTCCAGGAATACCTGACCCTGCAAAACCCTAGCGTGAGCCAGTCGGCGACGGTCAACATCACCTACCTGTTTGAGGGTAAACCATCAGTCGTTGTAAACCATGTTGTACCAGCCAGTGCGCGCTCAACCGTCAGCGTAAACCAGGACCTACATGTACAGAACAGCGATCCGCAACTGGCTCTTTCGGCAATCGTGCAGGTCGCGAACGGTGGTCCAGGCATTGTTGCTGAACGTCCCATGTACTTCTCATATAAAGGCATCAAGAGCGGCACCGATGTAATGGGGGCAACGAATCCACAAAGTGCGTACTACTTCCCATCGGTAGATTCACGCAACACTGGACGCACCTACCTGTCTTATCTCACGATGCTTAACCCAAGTACAACACAGACCGCGAACGTTACGGTGACGTATTATACAGGTGATTGTGGACAATCAAACCAATCGGCCTGCCCTACGCAGACCGTGACCATCACCCCGCTCCATCGCGGCACCGCGACGCCGCTCGCATTAAACCTGTACCAGCAGACATCGGTCAGTGTGCAAAGTGATGCTCCCATCGTCGTGGAGCGACCAACCTACTTTAGCGATACAATCGCGAACGCGGGCGGTGCGACGACGGGTGCCGCGAGCGAGGTTGGCGCAACCACTCCCGGTGGCGACTGGCTTTTCGCGGAAGGGTATACCGGTCCAAACTTCCAGGAATATCTGACGCTGGCGAATTTCGGCACCACCGCGACAACCGCAACCATCACACTTGAGTATGACAATGGACACAAACAAGCCCTCACGGTGAGTGTGCCCGCGCTCAATCATGTCTACTTCGATGTGAACCATGCTAATGCGTCACCGAGTGGGACCTGCGATATCAATCCGTGTCAGACCTCAACCGCGTCGTCAGTTGAAGTCACCTCAACGGCAAACATTGTCGTAGACCGTTTGATGTACTTCCATAAAGGTAGTGCGCACACTTCGGGCGCGACGGAGACGGTCGGCGAAGCGGGGCCAGCAAATCATGGCGTCTACGCGTTCGCCGAGGGCTATACCGCAGGCTCGTTCGAGGAATACCTGACGCTGCAAAATCCTACATCAAGCGATGAAACGGTGGCGGTCACGCTCTTCGTAGACACCTATGTGCTACAGGAGCAAGTAGTCGTCAAAGCCCAGAGCCGTAAAACGGTGAGCATCAACTCGCTGGTTGTGCCAATCGCGCAAAACTACAACAACATGGGTCCCGACTCCTACGCGGTCTCCCTGACCGTGCAAGCACTAGGCACAAACTCGAAGATCGTTGCGGAACGTCCGATGTACTTCAACTTCCACGGTGCGCCCGGAGGTACTGACGTGTTGGGCTATACACAGAGCTAATGTGACTCAATCTCAGCAAAACAAATGCGGAATGCGGCAGTTGCCGCATTCCGCATTTGTTTTGCTGGAATTTCTTTCAAGAACGCTTGCCAGGAAGACGTTGAGCAAGCAAGACGATACCCAATGATGTAACAATCGTTAAGAGTAGAGCTACTCGCAGGGAGAAGAGAGTTGCTAGCACTCCAATCAGGAGAGGACTCACAAGAAAGATGGAGTAACCAAAGGCGGTTACAATAGCAACCGCACGAGCACCTTGCTGTGGTCCGGTCTCAGCCGCTAGTGAAAACGCGATTGCAACCATTGGCGATTGACCAAACCCAACAAGGAGTAGGCCAATCACAGCTAACAAAGGCTGTGCTGTAGCAAGTGCAAGCACCAGTCCAAGCACTGAGAACAGTGCGGCTATGGTAACAACACGACGGTCACCATAATATCGCAAAGCAACACTACTCATTAATCGCCCAAGCAATCCTGTTAGATGAAACAGGGCAATACCTATACCACCTAAGAGTACACCAGAGCCAAGCAAGTTGCGCAGATAGAGAGAGCTATACCCCTCAAGTGCTCCATCCGTAAAAAAGCTTAAGCTGACTAACGTAATCGCTAATAGCACGAGAGGAAGCGTGAGAACAGCAAGTACAGACAATTGCACATTCGACTTTCTCGTCTCTTGCTCAGACGCAGGCTGTGCTAAAGGAGTTAGCGGTAGAAGTGTTATGGCACCTGCTAATACTAAGAGAAACAGTGCGGTTGCTCCATAGACAGCACGATAGCCTATTCCATTCGTTAAAGCAATTGCGCTACTCACAGCACCAAGTGCTGCCCCTCCACTAAAGCCAGCATGAAAGAGCGTCATAGCCTTCTTTGCGTAGTACCTTTCATAATCTCCACCAAGCGTGTTCACGGTAAGGTCATAGCAACTTGCTGCCATACCGCCGAACAACAATGCCACCAGCAAAACAGAATACTGAGAGACAAAGATGAGCGTGATATAGAACAAGCTTAGACCACCAATACTGAGCAGCGCAATCGTTCGTCTTCTAAGTCTGTCAGCAAGATAGCTTCCCAAAACAAGAAGCGCAATTCCTGCACCAGAAAAACATGAAAGCGCGATTCCCAGTAAAGCGGGGGAGAGTTTGAGAGCCTTTGCGAGATCTGCTAAGAGCACGGTCCAGACTCCAACTTGAAAGCCGAGTCCAACAAAGGCAGTTACAACAACCCAAAAGTGTATACGTTGTAAGTGCGTTTGCTTCCTCACAGGAGCGTTTGCTGTATGCAAAGGCGAAAACTTGTTTTTGGACATGTATAAACTCCAGTCGAATAGTCTTATGAGGAACAACCGTGAAGGCAAAAAAAGGCTATGGGCGATTCTAAATTAGAATCGCCCATAGCCTTTTTGTTATCTCTTTACACGTTCAACGTGCTTGTTACCTCATACACAATCTAAAAAATGGCATAAAGTGGCCTTGGGCGACATTGCGCTGTCCGGCACCTGCCATTTCGACTGGCATGTATATAACCTCTTTCTCTGAATGACTCATATCAAGCTTATAGAAGCAGTATAGCTGTTCATTCACCTCCCTGTCAAACAAGTTCTGTTTGCTTATAACGGGAACTTATTCTCTTCCGTTTTCGTCAACTGCAGTGGTATGACGTTCCTCTAGCACAGGAAGCTATTTCATGAAGCCTACTCGGTTCTCTGCTACTCTTGTTCCTGTACGCGTCCTTCTTAAGTATTTTCGTCCTCGTAACCATTCTTACAGTATTGCGAACCTCTGCTGCTTCCGCACACATCCTCACTTACAGAGCAGCAAATCCGAACCGTCCTGGCCTTTTGCTATCCGTGGTATCATGCGTCGGATTGGTGTAGCTGTCACATGTCGGATTTGCCAACTATCCAGTACGATTCACCTGACGACGATACAGTGAAGCGACAGATGCACAAAGCGGCACGGGCAGGCATTATAGGCTTCATTAATTCATAGTGGGGGATACAGAGGCAACTCACATAT